>JBEDKX010000001.1:0-16366 GCA_041171965.1 Pseudomonadota bacterium
CAGGCGACCTGCATTTTGCAATATTTGCAATCTGCTTAAATGTTCAGGTCTAGCCGCTAATCTTTTTTCTAAACTATTGGCTGTATCTTCGGCAATAATGGCATACCACATTAGCTTGAACCGTCCTTTAGGTCTTTATTAACATCTTTGTTTTTACTTTTAACATCATCAGGCGTTAGATATTTACTGAGTATGAGTGTTTGTAACAGAATGAATACGAACATGATGCCGGTAATGCCAAATAGTTTGAAGTTTACCCAAGCATCTTGTGAGTAATTAAATGCCACATACAGATTTAAAAAGCCTAAAGCTAAAAATAACAGCGCCCAAGCTAAGTTAAGTGTGCTCCAAATATTTTCAGGCAAACTTATTTGTGCTTGCATCATATTGCGGATGAGATTTTTTTTAAATATTAATTGTGCACCAATTAAGCTGGCTGAAAACAGCCAATACAAGACCGTTGGTTTCCATTGAATAAATGTTGGGTCTTTTAGTAATAAGGTTGCGCCACCAAATACGGTGATAATTACGCCACTGACCATCAACATTTTTTCGACTTTGCCGTGACGGATTTTGCTGTATGCAATTTGTGCAACAGTGGCAATGATGGCGACTGCGGTTGCGGTGTAGATGCCGAAAAATTTAAATGCGGCAAAGAACAAAATGACAGGAAACAGATCAAACAAAAACTTCATATTAGGTCTCAAATGATATTGGGTGTAAAAAGCTAGCTGCTAGTGGCATCATATAGAATAGCGCCAGACTTAGGCGATTTTAGTGTTTTTAATTAAGACTATTTCAATTAACGATATATTTTAATTCACATAATCAACAACAGTGCTTTAGCCTAAGGCGCTATTTTGCTATGATTGATGTTGCGTCGCAAGGCGTAATTGCAAGCGGACTGCTCAATTAATTTCTAATTAGTATGTCATTTTTCTAGGGTATATCTTACATCCATGTCTTTAAGCATCGATTTGCATGCACATTCTAATATTTCTGATGGACTGCTAGCGCCCTCAGCGCTGGTCGAGCATGCGTTTAATCACAATATTAAACTATTGGCCTTAACTGACCATGACGATACTAGCGGTTTAGCGATTGCCGAGATTGAAACTGCACGCTTAGGCATGCAATTAATCAAAGGCGTGGAAATATCCGTCACTTGGAAAAAACGCACAATTCATATTGTCGGGTTAAAGATCAATCCAGAGTATCCACCATTAAAAGAAGGCTTGGCGGCCATTCGTGCTGGCAGACATGTTCGGGCTATTGGTATGGCCGCAGGTTTAGATAAAGTCGGTATTATGGGCAGCTTAGAAGGCGCTTATGAATATGCGCAAGAAGGCATTATCAGCCGCACGCATTTTGCACGGTTTTTGGTTAATACAGGCGTAGCCAAAGATAATAAAGCAGTTTTTAAAAACTACTTGGTCAAAGGTAAACCTGGCTTTTTTGAGCATCAATGGGCAAGTTTAGAAGAGGCTGTTAGCTGGATTGTTGGCAGTGGTGGTGTGGCGGTAATTGCGCACCCAGGGCGCTATGATTTAGGCCGCACTAATATGTTATTGCTGTTAGAAGAGTTTCGCGCTGTTGGTGGTGATGCCATTGAGGTGGTTACTGGCAGTCATACCGCAGATCAATATCTAGAGTTTGCAAAATATGCACAGTTATTTGGCCTCAAATCTTCGCAAGGCTCAGACTATCACGGCAAAGGCATCAGCTTTATGGAAATGGGCCGCCTGCCTGCCTTGCCGAGTAATTGTGTGCCGGTTTGGCAAGATTGGCCAGAGGCCGAGTTTGCAAAAAGCTCAATTGCTCAAACTCAGATTGTTAAAAATCCTCTGTTTGAAACAATTTCTGGCTAACGTTTTATAACGAGAAAATTAAGCTACCCGTATGTCGCAATTTTTTAATGTTAATCCAGACAACCCGCAGGCGCGACTCATCGCGCAAACCGCAGATATTTTGCGTAAAGGCGGTGTGATTGCTTATCCTACAGATTCTGGCTATGCGCTGGGCTGCATGTTGGGTAATGGCGATGCGCAGACCAGAATTCGCCAAATTCGCGGCGTTGATGATAAGCATTTATTCACCTTAATTTGCCGAAACTTAAGTGAGTTGGGCAATTATGCGATTGTCAGCAATAGCCAGTTTCGTTTACTTAAAGCCAATACACCGGGTGCTTATACTTTTATTTTAAATGCCACGCGTGAAGTGCCGCGTAAGTTACAACACCCCAAGCGGAGCACCGTAGGCTTGCGTGTGCCGCAACATATTATTGTTCAAGCGATATTAGAGGCCATTGATGCGCCATTGCTGAGCATGACGCTGACAATACCCAATGAAGACTATGCATTAAGCGAAGCTTGGCAGATACGCGATCAGCTAGAACATCAAGTAGATTTGGTAATTGATGCTGGCGATTGTGTGGCAGGCGCTACCTCTGTGATTGATTTGACCGGTGATGCACCAACACTAATACGTGAAGGCTTAGGTGATTTAGCACCTTTTGGCCTTTAGCAAATAACATTTATAAACCAAGTAAATAAACAAATATTTAATTAATTTAAAGAGTCCCTAATGGAATTATCGCTTATACAAAAAATAGTTATTTATGCACTGCCGGTAATTTTTGCCATTACCGTGCATGAGGCTGCGCATGGTTATGCGGCCAAGTATTTTGGTGATATGACTGCCTATAAAGCTGGTCGTATCAGTCTAAACCCAATTAGGCATATTGATCTTTTTGGCACGATTCTTTTGCCAGCCTTAACTTTAGCGCTAGGTGGAATTTTGTTTGGATGGGCCAAGCCTGTGCCTGTGGATTTTAGCCGCTTACGCAATCCTAAACGCGATATGTTGTGGGTCGCTGCTGCTGGTCCGGCCTCCAATTTTGTGATGGCTATCATTTGGGTATTTGTGTTTAAGTTTTCAATGAGCGCGCCAGAATCTATCGCTTATCCGTTGGCGATGATGGCCAAAGCCGGCATCAGCATTAACATTGTGTTGATGGTGTTAAATTTACTACCATTACCACCATTAGATGGCGGACGCATTGCTGTGAGTTTATTACCCATGCAATACGCGATGAAATTTGCACAGCTAGAGCGCTACGGATTCATTATTTTAATCGCACTGATGTTTTCTGGCGTACTCAGCCAAATTTTAAACCCGCTAATCAATGTGGTTTATGCGCTAATATATAGCTTATTCGGCTAAGCTTGTTTGTATAATAACAATACTATTTAACTCAAGTATTACATTTAAGGTTTTATCACATGGCAATCGAACGTGTTTTATCAGGCATGCGTCCTACCGGTAATTTGCATTTAGGGCATTACAACGGCGTATTAAAAAACTGGATTAAGCTACAGCACGAGCATGAATGCTTGTTCTTTGTGGCCGATTGGCATGCGCTAACCACGCATTACGACACACCGGAAATCATAGAAGAAAGCGTGTGGGAGATGGTCATTGATTGGCTAGCTGCCGGTGTAGATCCGGCAAACTCAACGATTTTCATTCAATCTCGGGTGCCGGAACATGCTGAATTACATACTTTATTAAGCATGATTACGCCGCTTAGCTGGTTAGAGCGTGTGCCGACTTATAAAGATCAGCAAGAAAAACTTGCCAGTAAAGATCTATCAACGTACGGATTTTTGGGTTACCCATTACTGCAAAGTGCTGATATTTTGATTTATAAAGCCACGCAAGTACCCGTTGGCGAAGATCAAATTCCGCATATTGAATTTACCCGTGAAATCGCCAGACGTTTTAATCATATTTACGGCAAAGAAAAAGGCTTTGAAGAAAAAGCTGAAGCCGCAATTAAAAAATTAGGCAGTAAACGCAGTGCCTTATATCAAGAAATGCGTAACGCTTATCAACAAAGCGGCGATGCCGAAGCGCTAGATTCAGCACGCGCCATGATAGAAGAGCAGCAAGGCATGAGTATGGGTGATAAAGAGCGCTTGCTTGGCTATTTAGAAGGCGGCGGCAAAATGATTTTGGTCGAGCCAGATTACAAGCTTACGCCAGCTTCAAAAATGCCAGGTTTAGATGGCCAGAAAATGTCTAAATCTTATAACAACACCATTTCAATGCGTGAAGATGTAGATTCTGTCGCTAAAAAAATCAAAACCATGCCAACTGATCCAGCGCGCGTACGCCGTACTGATCCTGGTGATCCGGCAAAATGTCCGGTTTGGCAATTACACCAGATCTATTCAAACCAAGCCACGCAAGACTGGGCGCAAGCCGGTTGTAAAAGTGCAGGTATTGGCTGTATAGAGTGTAAAGGCCCGGTAATTGAAGGTGTGTTAGCTGAGCTAAAACTGATTCAAGAACGCGCCGCACAATATGCTGAAGACCCGACATTAGTCAAAAATATCGTCGCAGAAGGTTGTGAAAAAGCCCGTAAATTGGCTAGAGAAACTATGCGCGATGTGCGTGAAGTAATGGGTTTAAATTACTCTTAATGCCTGCTAAAGAATGTTGCTAGCATGAACCACTGGTTAGCGATTGCCATCGCAATTGTGGCAGAAGTGATTGCCACCACGGCATTAAAAGCTTCTGATGAATTTACCCACTTGCTGCCGTCATTGGTTGCCGCGCTAGGTTATGGGGTAGCCTTTTATTTTATGACCATCAGCATGCGCGTGTTCCCGGTGGGTATTATGTACGCTATTTGGTCTGGCCTAGGGATAGTGTTGATATCCATGCTAGGTTGGCTGGTATATAGGCAAACCTTGGATATTCCGGCCATGTTAGGAATGGGATTTATTATTTCTGGTGTAGTCATTATTAATGTTTTTTCGAAATCGATAGGGCATTAACTCGTATGCTAACGCAGCTTACTTTAGATGCGCGTATTCACGGTGAGGTTTTTACTCAATTGCCGCATGACCTCTACATTCCACCAGATGCACTAGAGGTTTATTTAGATACTTTTGAAGGCCCGTTAGATTTATTGCTGTATTTAATTCGCAAACATAATCTCAATATTCTCGATATTCCTATGGCCGATTTAACGCGGCAATATATGGCTTATGTCGAAAAGATGCAGGACATCAAGCTGGAATTGGCTGGCGATTATTTACTGATGTCTGCCATGCTAATCGAAATTAAGTCACGATTTTTATTGCCTAAACCTGCTGATGTTGAATCTGAAGATGATCCTAGAGCCGAGCTAGTCAGACGCTTAATGGAGTATGAGGCCATTAAATTAGCGGCACAAAAAATAGATGAAATGCCCAAAGTTGGCGAAGATATCAGTGTTGCTAGCGCTTATTATGAAAAAATGAGTGAAGTGAAGCCACCGGAATTTAGTCTAGATGATTTAGCCGAAGCTTGGCGCAATGTGCTTAAGCGTGCCAGCCACTTTCAGCATCACCAAGTGGGAAAAGCTGAGCTCTCTGTACGTGAGCATATGAGTATAATTTTACGCCGCCTAAAAACCGATAATCTGCTGGAGTTTTCAGAACTATTCGATGTGGTGCAAGACGGCATTGCTAAGTTAGTGGTATGTTTTTTAGCAATATTAGAGCTAGCGCGAGAAGGTTTGTTACGGATTACCCAGCAAGCCGCTTTTTCACCTATTTATGTGCAATTGAATGTACAGTCATGATAATGTTGTTTCAATGGCATATTTCTAACAGCTTATTTTAACGGGTTATTTTAACGGTTTATTTTAAATGACACAGCCAGAAAACACGTTGCAAACCAAACAAGTGCTTGAAGTCGCCTTGCTTACCAGCACCCAACCACTCAGTTTGGATGACATGCTCAAACTTTTTTCCGGTCGTATGGAACGCAGCACTTTGCGCATGTTGTTAGATGAACTCAAGCAAGATTGGGAGGCACGGACGATTGAATTGATGCAAGTTGCTAGCGGTTATCGTTTTCAAGCGCGGCCTGAATATGCGACATTTTTAGCGCGATTGAATCCTGAAAAGCAGTCTAAGTATTCGCGTGCGGTGATGGAAACTTTAGCGATTATCGCCTATCGCCAACCAGTGACAAGAGGCGACATTGAAGAAATTCGCGGTGTTGCGGTTAACCCCAATGTGATGCGTCAACTGCTAGAGCGCGATTGGGTAGATATTGTCGGCCAGCGTGAAGTGCCGGGGCGACCTTCGCTGTATGCGACAACTAAGCACTTTTTAGATGATCTTAATTTACGCTCGTTGGCTGATTTGCCGGCGATGGAAGTGTTTATTTCGCAGGAAACTCAACTGGATTTATAAGTGCATAGTGACTTAAGCGCAAGGCATTAAAGCAAGAAAGCGACAGCAAACTCGATTCTTTAGTAAAACCATTTAATGTGCGGCGATTATCACTAACTGCGGTAAAATGCGCTATTACAATCAATAGTTTATCATTATGGCACGTCCCTTTAAGACCCAACGCGACCCGCAAGCAACGCCGCGCCGCGCAAAAACCAGTTTCACTAAATTAGCTGTTGATGAAAATGCAGTTGCAGAACCTACGCAAAGGCTACATAAGCTATTAGCGTTGGCTGGTTTGGGCTCACGTCGCGATATGGAAGCGCTAATCGCCAGTGGTCGAGTTACCGTTAACGGTGCGCCAGCGACTACGGGTCAAGCTGTTACTCAATTTGACGTGGTACGTTTAGATAGCCGCATTCTTAAACTGCCATTTGTCGCAGAACTTCCGCAAGTGTTGATTTATCATAAACCAGAAGGTGAAATCGTTAGTCAAGACGACCCAGAAGGCCGCGCTAGCGTTTTTGATAAATTGCCGAAAGTTAAAAATGCTAAATGGATTGCCATTGGTCGCTTAGATATGAATACCAGCGGCCTGTTAATTTTCACCACGTCCGGTGATTTAGCTAACCGCTTTATGCACCCTCGTTATGAAGTTGAGCGTGAATATGCGGTACGTATTTTTGGCGAACTGACTGACGGTCAGATGACGCAGTTAACTGAAGGTATTGAGCTTGATGATGGCCCAGCTAATTTTGATAGCATTAAAGCGCAGGGCGGCGAGGGTGCAAATCATTGGTACCAAGTGATATTGCGTGAAGGCCGTAATCGTGAAGTGCGTCGCTTATTTGAAGCGTTTCAATTACCAGTAAGCCGTTTGATGCGCGTGCGTTTTGGCCCAGTAAATTTACCACCGCGCGTTAAACGTGGCACCATGTTAAAGCTAGAGCAAAAAGAAGTGGTTGGTCTGCTTGAATGGGCTGAATTGCCAGTGCCAAGCGCACCGCTTAGACAGCTTACACAACGCGAAAAGCTAAAAGCAACGACAGTGTTTATGCCAAAAGTGCGTAGGCAACGCGTAAGTGCTTTAGACCGCCCGCCGCGTGACGCTGTCGATGGTTCAGCTAAACCATATCGCACTAAGTCTGACGCCGCTAGAAACCCGGCGGCTAAAAAACCCGCGCCACGCAAAAATGAAAACCGCCGCGTTAGGCAAACTAGCGATTTACCAGCGCCAGATGTGAAAAAGAAAAGCGATGGAAATAGAGGTCGCGGTTAGGTAATCAGTTTGTAACGGTATTTACAGCTATACCACTAAATACCCCGTCATTCCGTGCTTGACACGGAATCTAGTGACTTAAGACGCTGGATGCCGACTTTTCACTCAGAATAATGTGCTTCAGCACATATATTCTGTGGGGAACACCTTTACGGTCTCGTCGGCATGACGATGGTAACGAGTAATTGGCTGTAACATCGGATTATTTGACGGAACTACTATAGTAAAACTCAGTAATACGTAGTTAATAAAAAAGCTGTGCAAATTAAAATTTGCACAGCTTTTTTATTGGCTTCAGACTCTATTTAAAACGAATTTTAAACCTAAACCTTATAACTTAGCCAAACGCCATAAAGAAGTCACTTCAGCTTTACGTGCAGCATGTAGCGGATCAGCCGCATCTAGCGTTTTAGCGTGCCTTGCTTTGGTGTCGGTTCTATCTAACACTTTTAAACCTGCCGCTGCAATCCAGCCTAACAATTCTTCACGCGTTCTTAAGCCTAAGTGTTCCGCAAAGTCTGAAAGCACTAACCAGCCTTCACCAGTGTCGTTTAAGTGAGAGCTTAAGCCATTTAAAAAGCCTTTAAGCATTTGGCTTTTTTCATCGTAAATAGCAGATTCTAAGGCTGAGCTTGGGTGTGCAGGTAGCCAAGGAGGATTACATACTACTAAATCTGCTTTGCCATATTCTGCTTTTGGATATAGATTGGCCTCAAGCAAGGTCACATTGTTTTTTAAGCCTAGCAGATTCACATTTTTGAGTGCGCAATCTAGCGCGCGGTGTGAGTTATCGGTAGCGATAATTTTTGTCACGCCACGATTAGCTAAAATTGCTGCTAACACACCTGTGCCGGTACCAATATCAAATGCTACATTACAAGGCACAGGCATCGGTGCAACGTCAACCAAGTCTAAATATTCACCGCGAATCGGCGAAAACACACCGTAGCTAGGATAAATTTTATTGTTCATGACTGGAATATCTACGCCATTTTTGCTCCACTCATAAGCGCCAACTAAGCCCAAAATCTCACGTAATGAAACCACAATACCTTGCGTACTTTTACCGTAAGCATGTTCACAAGCGGCTTTAACATCTGGTGCGCGGCGTAAGCTGATGTTGTAGCCCACGTTTAATTCAATGACTAACATGCCTAAAATACGAGCTTTTTGCGATTGGCCTTGGCGATGCAAATGAAATGATTGCAACATGGTTTCGCCAGTTTTCTTTGGTTTTTTACGCGGGCGATCTATTCTGCGAGAAAGTGCTTGCATGAGTAGTTTTGCATTTTGAAAATCACCGCGCCAAAGTAGAGCAGTACCTTCGCAACAAAGTTTGTAGGCATCATCAGCTTTGATGGTGTCGTCAGTAATTTGTACTTTTTTAGGTACAGGAGCATCGTTTTCAGAATGCCATATGCTGGTTTTTGTTTTGCCAGCTTCTTGCCAGCTAATGGTTTGGCTGGATATTGGGGTGATGTTCAAAATATGATTGCCTAAGGTAACTATTGATTTGGTATAACTTTAAATAATAAAACTGTTATTTATAAAACTGTAATGGTTATATCGAATTTACTCTAACTGTGATTTAGTTAGTAAAAATACAAACTCATTGCCGGAAGAAACTTCTAACCAAGTAAAAGCAATGTTTGGATAAGCTGCTTCTAGGGCTTCGCGATTATGGCCGATTTCAACAATTAGTATGCCATCTTCATTTAAATGCTTGGCCGCTTCGCGCAAAATGGTGTGCGTGTGGTCTAAACCAGCAACACCACTGCCTAAAGCTAGTTGCGGCTCATTTTGGTATTCTGCAGGTAACGCCGCCATTGAGGGCGCATCAACATAAGGTGGATTGCTGATAATGACATCATAAGTCTTACCATTAAGTGCGCTAAACATATCAGACTTAATCGCGGTAATTTGTTCTTCTAAGCCGTAGTTAGCAATATTGATATTCGCCACATCAATCGCATCTTGTGAAATATCAATCACATCGATAGCGGCGTTTGAAAAGGCGTTGGCAAGCAAAATGCCTAAACAACCACTGCCTGTGCAAAGGTCTACTGCACTTTCTATCATTTCAGGGAATTCAATCCAGGCGCTTAAGCTGTCGGTATTTAAGTCACCATTACTCAAGTCGTTATTGAGCAATTCAGCAATAAATGAACGTGGAATAAGCACGCGTTCGTCCACGTAAAATTTAAGGCCATGCAGCCAAGCTTCATTAACTAAATAAGCGGTAGGCGTGTGCTTTGTAATCCGCTGCTCAATAAAACCAGCAAGTTTGCTGCGTTCAGGAGTGGTTATTCTGGCATCCAAAAAATTATTAAGCGTATCCATAGGCAAATGTAGCGCGCTCATAATTAGCCAAACAGCTTCATCATAGGCGTTATCTGTGCCGTGACCATAAAATATATCAGAAGCTTCAAACCGGCTAACGGCGTAGCGTATCCAGTCGCGGATGGTGAATAGCTCGGAGATTACAGTCTGATTATTTGGATTGTTGGTTGTCATTGCTTAATTTTTCTATAAAGTTTTGCTGTAAATTTTTTCTGCAAATTTTTTCTATGATTCTTATTAAATCTTGTACTTAGCCCAACAGTTTTTGCATGGTCAATTTGTAAGTTTCTTTAAGTGGCTCAATATCCGCCACGCCCACGCATTCATTTAATTTATGAATTGTTGCATTCAGCGGGCCAAATTCAATTACTTGTTTGCATATATCGGCAATAAATCGGCCATCAGACGTGCCGCCAGTGGTTGATAATTCCGGCGTAACGCCATAAGCTTGCTGAATCGCTTCGGTAATCGCTTCTACCAAGTTGCCACGTGGTGTGATGTAGGGCGGTGAATATTCCCACTCTAAATCATACTCCAGCGCGTGTTTATCTAAAATGGCATAAGTGCGCTCTTTTAAATTGGCCTCAGTGCTGGCGGTGCAAAATCTAAAGTTGAATAAAATTTCAACTTCGCCCGGCACCACATTGGTTGCACCGGTGCCACCATTCATATTGCTAATTTGCCATGAGGTTGGCGGGAAATATTCATTGCCTGTGTCCCAAACGGTGTCGACCATGTCTTTAATAGCAGGGGCAACCATATGGATAGGATTTTTAACTAAATGCGGGTAGGCAATATGGCCTTGCACGCCTTTAACGACCAACTTGCCGGAAAGTGAACCGCGGCGACCATTTTTAATCATATCGCCCACTACTTTATTGCTAGTCGGTTCGCCGACGATACAATAATCAATCAATTCGCCACGCGCTTTTAATGCTTCCACCACTTTAATGGTGCCATCAACGGCTACACCTTCTTCATCAGAAGTAATCAATAAGCCAATTGAACCGCTGTGATTTGGGTTTTCGGCGACAAATTCTTCAATACTGGTGATGAACGCTGCCAGCGAGGTTTTCATATCTGCAGCGCCGCGTGCGTATAGCATGCCGTCTTTAATGGTAGGCTCAAATGGAGGCGTGTGCCATTTTTCTAGCGGGCCAGTCGGCACTACATCGGTATGGCCAGCAAAAACTAATAGTGGGCCAGTGGTGCCACGTCTAGCGTAAAGATTATCCACATTACCAAAACGCATACGCTCAATTTTGAACCCTAGCGGCTCTAAACGCGAGATCATTAATTCTTGGCAGCCAGCATCTTCCGGCGTGTTAGAGCGGCGCGTGAGTAAATCAATCGCCAGACTTAAAGTTTTGCTAGGAGTATTTGAGTTGTTTTTCATGTTTATTTTGCAGTAGTTTTATATTAGTTCTTTATACTATTTCTTTCAGTAGTTCTTGATATCTTGCTTCAGTAAATCCCAAGCATACGATTTTGCCATCTTTCACCAACACTGGCCGCTTGATCACTGAGGATTTTTCTAACATTAAATTAAGCGCAGAGTTAGCATCAATTACCTCGGATTTCTCTACATCGGTTAAATTGCGCCAAGTCATGCCGGCGCGATTAACCAGTTTTCCCCAAGGCATTTGGCTTAGCCAGCCATCTAGTAAATCATGGCTGACACCGTTTTTCTTAAAGTCATGAAACGTATAAGCCACAGCATTATTGCTTAGCCAATCACGTGCTTTTTTAACGGTACTACAGTTTGGAATGCCGAATAGCTGCATGAATGTGATTTTAGTGATGATCGATTTAGACCATCTTTTTTAATAAAGCAGTATTTTAACAGTATTACAGTAAAGCGCCGAAATTATGCACAATAAGCGACTGATAACTTTCAATTAAGTATTTGCCAAACAATGGCTTAACGCTTTTAAGTTTGAGACTTCATTGCTCAGGAATGTGCGCAGTAAAAACAAACACCCGCACAGGGCGGGTGTCAGGGCAGTGCTTTTAATTAGCTAATACTTTAAATTCTATTAGAAATTCTATTAGCTAGTTTTTTGACGCTAAGCTAATTTCAAGCTTGTGCTAATTAACACTTAAATGCCACGTAATAATTCGTTAATGCCAACTTTACCACGGGTTTTTTCATCTACTTTTTTAACGATTACCGCGCAATAAAGGCTATAAGTACCGTCTTTAGAAGGTAGATTGCCGGCAACGACTACTGAACCAGCTGGCACGCGACCATAAGTGACAGTGCCTGTCTCGCGGTCGTAAATTTTAGTCGATTGACCAATGTAAACGCCCATAGAAATCACGCAGTTATCTTCAACAATAACGCCTTCAACCACTTCAGAGCGCGCACCGATAAAGCAATTGTCACCAATAATTGTTGGGCCAGCCTGCACAGGCTCTAAAACGCCGCCAATGCCAACGCCACCAGATAGATGCACGTTTTTACCAATTTGCGCGCATGAACCAACCGTTGCCCAAGCATCAACCATCGTGCCTTCGCCTACATAAGCACCAATGTTAACGAAAGAAGGTAACAGCACTGCATTTTTACCGATGAATGAACCGCGGCGAACCATAGCGCCAGGCACTACGCGCACACCGCCGGCTTTAAAGTCTTCCGCTGTGTAATCAGCAAATTTTGCTGGTACTTTATCAAAATACTGTGTGCAAGCACCGTCTAACAACACATTGTCATCTAGGCGGAATGAAAGCAGTACCGCTTTTTTTAACCATTGATGTGTTTCCCAATCTTGCGTATCGCCAATGCGAGAGGCAACACGTAAATTGCCCGCATCAAGGTCAGCAATAACGCTGGCGACAGCCTGTTTAACTTCTGCACTGGCATTCGCTGGGTTGATGTTAGCGCGGTCTTCAAAAGCGGCTTCAATGATGTTTTGACGTGGATCCATACAATTCTCTAGGTAAGTTTAGTAAAAGCGGTATTTTAACCTAAACCGCATACAACGTTGAGCTTTAAAACGACACTTGTGAACCAAGCTCAACTACGCGATTTGGTGGTAATTTAAATTGGTTAGTAATGGTCTCAGCACTTCTGAATAAGCCGATAAATATCTTTTTGCGCCAGAAAGCCATTTCCTTTTTCTCGTTGGAGATAAGAATCTCTTTACCGACGAAAAATGAAGTATCCATCGCGTCTAATACCAATCCCTTAGGCGCGCAGAGTAATAAATCACGCGGTAAATCTGGCTCATCTTTAAAGCCGTAATTCACCGTAACTTTGTAAAACTCATGGGGCATTGCCACCACTTCGACACGCTCTTCAATTGAGGTGTGTGGGTAGTCCAAAAACTTAACTGTCAGTATCACTACTTTTTCGTGTAATACTTTATTGTGTTTTAAGTTGTGCAACATGGCGTGCGGAACGCCTTCTAAGTTTGGCGTCATAAATAAAGCGGTGCCGTAAACGCGAGTAGGCGGGTGTGCGCCTATGGCTTCAATAAATGGATCTAGCGCCATCGCATCATTTTTAAGGTGTTGGTAAAGTAGCGTGCGACCAGTTTTCCACGTCAGCATTAAGGTGAAAATTACGATGCCTATGACTAATGGCACCCAGCCGCCATCAGGTATTTTCAAAACGTTTGCGCTGAAGAATGACACGTCTACTACTAAAAACATAGCGACTAAGCAGCCTGTGCGTAATTTGCTCCAACCCCAAATATTGTGGAATACGATGCCAGCTAATAGCGTGGTAATCACCATGTCACCCGTGACTGCAATACCGTAAGCTGCGGCTAAGTTTCCTGAGGATTTGAATGACAACACTAAGACCATGACGCCTAGCATTAAACCCCAGTTTACGCGTGGCATGTAAATTTGGCCTTCTTGGCTTTCAGAGGTATGTTCTACATGCATACGTGGCAAGAATCCCAGTTGTAAGGCTTGGCGTGAGACTGAAAATGCGCCAGTAATGACCGCTTGCGAGGCAATAACAGCGGCAAGTGTAGCTAAAATAATCAGCGGGAATAGCATCCATTCTGGCGCGAGTAAGTAAAAAGGGTTCTTAACCGCTTCAGGATTTTTTAAAATCAGTGCGCCTTGACCGAAGTAATTAAGTATCAAGGCAGGCAATACAAAACCAAACCAAGCTAAGCGAATCGGAAAACGTCCGAAGTGGCCCATGTCTGCATATAACGCTTCAGCGCCAGTGACCGCAAGAACCACTGCGCCCAGTGCAACAAACGCTATCCAAGGACTAACTGTAAAGAAATGAACAGCGTAGATCGGGTTAAGTGCATGCAAAATAGTCGGATTTTGTAAGATGCTTTGCACGCCGAGTACGCCTAAAGTACCAAACCATAACAGCATGATAGGCCCAAAAAAAGCACCGACTAATGCGGTGCCTTTGCTTTGCGCCCAAAATAAAATGATTAGTACAATTAATGTGATTGGAATGATCAGTGGGTGCAGCATCGGCGCGGCTAATTCCAAACCTTCAACCGCCGAAAGAACCGAAATGGCTGGCGTAATCATGCCGTCGGCATAAAACATACAGGCGCCTAAAATACCTAATAGCATAATCGTGTGTTGTTTTTTGACGTTGTCTGCCGCGTTGTGGCTGGCCAATGCGAGCAAAGCCATAATGCCGCCTTCGCCTCGGTTATCTGCGCGCATAATAAATGCAACGTATTTGACCGAAACTACCATGATGAGTGCCCAAACAATCAGCGACAGTATGCCAAACATATTTGCTTCAGTCAGTGGCACTGGGTGCGTGCCGGCTGAAAACACTTCTTTGATGGTGTATAAAGGACTTGTGCCGATGTCACCAAAAACCACACCAAGGGCGGCTAGAGTAAGGGCGGAGAGTTTAGTTTTACTGCCAGTAGGAGATGACATTAAAATCACAGCTAAATTTGATAAGACGCTATTATCAATCAACTTAGGCACTTAACCAATAGATTTCTCACAAGATATCTATTGGTTTTTTTAAAAAGCTAAAGAATTTCTTGTTTTGTAATTTTTAGGTGTGTAACGGATTGATTGAATGGTTAAATCTAAGCCAATGATGCACAAAGCAATAGTGCGTATTAGCCTAGCGTTTATGCTGAATTACAAACTAAGTGGCTGATGTCATTCCAATCTAGAAATGACTGTCATCCTGTGTAAATTAAGGTTTTATTTTACTGATTTTAGCTTCAGCTGAACCCATGCCAAATGTTAAAACAACCTCATCACCACTATGTAATTGTTCACTGGCGCTAATAATTGTGCCTAGCTTATTTTGCACAAAGGCATAACCGCGAGTCAGTACTGCTTGCGGGTTCAGGTGTTGTAAGTTCTGACTTAAGCGCAATAAGTCATGCTGCTTTCTTTGTAATTGCTGATTAGCGCTGGCGTTTAAACGATAACCAATTTGTAGCAATTGCGTTCTTTGTAGCTCAATTTGTTGTAGAGGCGAAATCAACCTGCGTGCTAAGTAATCTAGCGCCTGACTACGTTGGTTAAGCAAATATTGCGTATTTCTGGTGAGTTGCTGTTTTAGCTGGTTAAGTGCATTCAGCATACCTACGCGTGATGGTGTAGCTAGTTCTGCCGCCGCTGTTGGTGTGGCTGCACGCATATCTGCGACAAAGTCACAAATGGTGAAATCAGTTTCATGACCGACGCCGCTAATGGTGGGTATTGAACATTCCGCAATGGCACGGGCGACGATTTCTTCATTAAACTGCCATAAATCTTCTATGCTGCCACCACCACGGCAAATAATCAGTACATCGCATTCTGCACGATCATTGGCGCTATTGATTGCGTTGGCAATTAAGTTTGCCACGCCTTTGCCTTGAACAGGCGTCGGGTAAATCACAATTGGAATGCTAGGCATGCGGCGCTTGAGCGTGGTGAGCACATCTTTAAGCGCGGCGGCATCTGGCGAGGTCACTATGCCTATTTTTCTGGGGTGTGCCGGCAAGCGTTTTTTATAGGCGGCATCAAACAAGCCTTCAAGCTGTAGCTTTGTTTTAAGTTTTTCGAACGCTTCAAATAATATGCCTAGTCCGGCACGCTGTAAAAATTCAATGGTGAGTTGAAAGTCGCCACGTGCTTCGTAAAGTGTGACTGTGCAACGCGCTTCAACCTTATCACCTTCTTTTGGTGCCCAATCCAAATAACTATTGCGACCTTTAAACATCACGCAACGCACTTGTGCGCCACTGTCTTTAAGTGAAAAATACCAATGTCCGCTTGCTGCGCGAGTTAAGTTAGAAACCTCGCCTGATACCCAAAATAGCGGAAAGCTTTGGGTCAATACTTGATTGGCTAAACGATTTAACTCGCTTACAGTTAAAATTTTCTTATTGGCGAATAAAGTTGGTTCAGTCATCATGCGTTATCTATTACAATGTTTTCTTGAATTCAATTATAAGTGTAAATCGCTATGTTCCAAACTAAGATTAAAACTACAATTAAACAATTGCTGAGTGGTAGAAGCGGCTATTTATTAGCCTTTTTTGCTTGTTTTTCTTTGGTTGCAACGGCTTTA
>JBEDKX010000002.1:0-20017 GCA_041171965.1 Pseudomonadota bacterium
CATGGGCGCTATATTGTTATGTCATTAGGACTATCTATTCGTAAGCGGCGGAAATCGCTGCACATCACACTGCAAGCTCTGGCTGGTGCCACTGGCGCAGATGCTGGTAACTTGTCACGTATTGAGCGTGGCGAGCTTGGCCTTTCTGAAGTCATGCTACGTAAAATTTCTGAAGCCTTAAATTGCACGCCAGCCTATCTTTATACGCAAAGTGATGCACCTTTAAGCACGCTAGCGTTGCAAGAAAAAAGCCAGCCGTATTTAGCTGGCTTACCTCAGCCTACTACAACTGTCAGTAAACCTAATGCCAAAGACTTTGTGCAATGGTTTAGGTCTGCGACACCTTATATTCACGCATTTGGCGGCCGCACCTTTGTCATTGCTTTTGGTGGCGAAGTGGTGGATCAGAAGCAATTTGTGGCTTTATCACATGATTTAAACTTGCTCGCCAGCCTTGAAGTGCGGCTGGTTTTAGTCCACGGTGCGCGACCGCAGATTGAAAAACGCTTACGCCGCGATAAACTTTCACCCAAATTTGTCAACGGCCTACGGGTGACTGACGATGCGGCGATGGAAGCAGTTAAAGAAGCTAATGGCGCGATCCGGGTAGAAATTGAAGCGCTACTTTCTATGGGCTTGGTTAATTCGCCTATGCAAGGCGCTGATATTCGCGTGGCGAGTGGCAACTTTGTAACAGCAAAACCCATGGGCGTGCGTGATGGTATCGATTTACAACATACTGGCGAAGTGCGCAGAGTCGATGCGGTCGGTATACAAAAACGGTTAGATGATGGCGAATTGGTGATGCTATCACCGCTAGGCTATTCGCCTACCGGTGAAGCGTTTAATTTAAGTTTGGAAGACGTTGCGGTGAGCGCAGCGATTGCATTAGATGCAGATAAACTGATATTTTTGATGGATTCTGAAGGCGTGCATAATTTACGCGGCGAGTTACTGCGTGAAATGACGGCAGAGAAAGCCAAAAATTTCCTCAAAAACATACAAAGCCGCGAACAAGAAAACGAGCAGGCGATTAATATTTCTGAAGATATTAATTACTACTTACCCGCGGCAGTGCGGGCTTGTGAGCACGGCGTGGCAAGAACGCATTTAATTAGCCGCCACATAGATGGTGCTATTATTCAAGAGCTATTTACGCTGGATGGTATTGGCACGATGGTGACAGAATTAAGCTTAGAAAGCATGCGCCAAGCCAATATCGACGATGTAGGCGGTATTTTAAAACTAATAGAACCATTAGAAGCTGAAGGCTTTTTAGTCCGGCGTGGTCGCGAACATATTGAAATGGAAATCAACCATTTTTACGTGATGGAACACGGCAATCGCATTATTGGTTGCGCTGCACTTTACCCATTTGCCGCAGAACGCACCGCTGAATTCGCCTGTTTGGCAATTGATCCGGCCTACAGAGGCGGCGGCCGCGGCGATAGATTATTTTACTACTGTGCCGCTGAAGCCAAAGTATTAGGCTTTAAAAGTTTGTTTTGCCTAACCACGCGCACAGAACATTGGTTTTTGGAGCGCGGCTTTACCGAGCAGTCTGTGGAAAGTTTGCCTATGGAAAAACAAAAACTTTACAATTTTCAACGTAAATCTAAGGTTTTTAGCAAAACACTTTAGGCTAATTTTAGATACAATTGCATAAAGTAAAATTAACTGGCTTTTACCATAGCCAAGTATTTAACATATCCAAGAGAACTAGATGATTAATAAAATGACTGCTACCCAAAAAGCGCAAACACTTGCTGAAGCGTTGCCTTATATCAAGCGCTTTTTTGATAAAACGATAGTGATTAAATACGGTGGAAACGCCATGACTGACGATCATCTTAAGCAATGTTTTGCGCAAGACGTAGTATTACTCAAGTTAGTAGGCATGAACCCAGTGGTGGTGCATGGTGGTGGTCCGCAAATCAATGAAATGTTAGATAAACTCGGCAAAAAAGGTGAGTTTATCCAAGGCATGCGTGTCACTGATGCTGAAACCATGGACGTGGTTGAAATGGTGCTTGGCGGCCAAGTTAATAAAGAAATTGTGAATCTAATTAATCGACATGGCGGCAAGGCGGTTGGATTAACTGGACAAGATGGCAATTTCATTCATGCCACAAAACTGCTCATAGAAGATTCGACTGACCCATCAAAATTGATTGACATCGGGCAAGTGGGGCAAATTACGGCCATTGATCCTAGCATCATCAATTTTCTTGATAGCGGTGATTTCATTCCAGTCGTTGCGCCTATTGGTGTAGGTGACGAAGGTGAAACTTATAACATTAACGCCGACCTTGTGGCGGGTAAGTTAGCTGAAATCTTGGGCGCTGAAAAGCTTATTTTGTTGACCAATACGCCAGGCGTTTTAGATAAAGACGGCCAATTGCTCACTGGCTTAACCCCTAAACAAATTGATGATTTAGTGGCGGATGGTACGCTCTCTGGCGGCATGCTGCCTAAAATCAGCTCTGCTCTGGATGCTGCTCGCAGCGGTGTTAAATCTGTGCACATTATTGATGGCCGTGTTGAGCATGCATTATTGCTGGAAGTGTTAACGGACGAAGGTGTGGGTACGTTAATTAAGGCTAAGTAGCTTGGACTTAAACTTGAGTTCTAGTAACAAAACTAAAGTCTGGATTTTTGATTTAGACGACACTTTACACAATGCGTCCGCGCATATTTTCCCGGTGATGAATCGAGCCATGACGCAATACATCATGTCTACGCTAGATTTAGATGAAGCATCCGCACACAAAATACGCCAACATTATTGGCGTATTTATGGTGCAACACTTAAAGGTTTGATGCGTCACCACGGCACAGATCCATACCATTTCTTACTGGAAACTCACAGACTCATGGATTTACCCGAAATGGTGATTCAGGTAAAGCGCTTGCGCCATATGTTACAAAGGCTTTCTGGACGTAAGTTAGTATTCACTAATGCACCACGCAGCTACGCATTGCGTGTGCTCGAGATTATGGGAATCGCAGATTGTTTTGAATTAGTATTTAGTGTGGAATCGACCAAATTTCACGCCAAACCTTCAGTACGCGGCTTTCAAATGTTGCTCAAAACCATCAAGGTAAAGGCTAGTAATTGTGTGATGCTAGAAGATAACCTACCCGCGCTGATGACCGCAAAACGGCTAGGTATGAAAACCATTTGGATTACAAAACAGCTACATAAACCCAATTTTGTGGATTATCGCCTGAGTAATGTGTTAGCACTTACTCACATTAAGCTATAATCAAATCATCATTTGTAAGGAAAATAACAATGGCAGGCGAACGCAAACAACAAATTTTAGAAACGCTGGCAAAAATGCTGGAAGCGCCAAAACGCGAAAAAATTACTACTGCTTCACTGGCGGCAAAGTTAGACGTCAGCGAGGCTGCGCTATATCGCCATTTTGCAAGTAAGGCGCAAATGTTTGAAGGCTTAATCGTATTTATTGAAGAAACCATTTTTGGCCTGATCAACAAAATTAGCACCGAAGAAACCGAAGGCTTAAGACAAGTACAGCGCATTATCACGATGTTGCTAGTATTTGCCGAAAAAAATCCAGGCATGACCCGAGTACTAATAGGCGATGCCTTGGTGAATGAAGATGAAAAGCTACAGCTTCGTATCAACCAGCTATATGACCGCATTGAAGTGACGCTTAAACAAAGCCTGCGTATTGCAGAAACACAAACTGGCAACAAAAGCGATACTGAAGCACAAGCCAATTTAATGGTGTGCTTTGTACTTGGTCGCTGGCACCAATTTGCAAAAAGTGGTTTTAAACGAAAACCAACCGAGTTTGTCCAACAGCAAATTACCGCACTTATTAATACTTAGTTTAAATTAACACTTAGTTTAAGGCCGGCGCTAATCAACGTAAGCTTTTGGATTTTTAGTCCAATCGCACTGGAGAAATATTTTGCAAGGCACTATGTTTGGTTTTACAGAAGCACAGATTACTGAGTTTGGCATGACTTTCGGCGTGGGTGGTTTAATGTTGCTGATGGTGTTCATCGTCGGCCATTTAGCGTGGGAATCTAAGGCTGGCAAGTTTGGTACTTTTGCTTTATTTCTAGGCCTCACTTTTGGTATGGTGGGCTACGCAGCGAAATATATTATTAAATTGAAACTGGGTATTTAGTATGAACACCTAGTTTCACGGTTTTTTAATTAAGAACTACTAAAAATCAACAGCACTATTGCCACTAAATTCTACGCCTAGCTGCAATCACGTCCGGCAACTGCTGAATCAACGCTAGCAGCCGGTTTAGTTGCTCCAAATCTAAAATCTCGATTGAAAACTGCATTAGCGCCAGATTATTCCTAACGAATAAATCACTAATGTCGCGCAGTAAGCCTTGGCGGTCGTGCGCTTCCACTTCAATATCAACATCGGTGTTTACATTTAGATGGCTACCCCACTGGGCAGCAAGTACTCTATCGTGCCGACTCTCTGGCAAGCGCACAATAAAACTGCAAGCCTTGCGGTGAATAGTTACGCCGTGGTCACGCGTGAGGTAGCCAACAATCGCATCTGACGGCATAGGTTTACAGCATTTGGCGGTGCTAGTTTGCAAATTGCCTATACCTTCAATCACGATACCTTCGCCCACAATACCCGCTGCAGAATGTGCAGTGCTACTGCGTCTAGTCGAAGCTGACCTAGCCACTTCTTTCGGCCTAGGTGTTTCATTTTCTTGAATGGCGAGCGCGATTTGGTACTCGCTCACATCGCCTCTGCCTATCGCAGCTAGAAAATCTTCAAGCTTTTGATATTGCAATTTCTGTGCAATTTTTTCTTGATTAATGGCACCGACGCCAGCTCTATGCAATTCACGGTCTAGCTTCGCCCTGCCCTGCGCAACATTTTCTTCAAAATGCTGATATTTGAACCAGTGCCTGACCTTGGCACGCGCACTTGGCGTTTGCAGAAAACCTAAGGTGGCATTTAACCAGTCGCGGCTAGGCGAACCAGTTTTAGCAGTGAGAATTTCCACACGCTCACCGTTTTGCAACTTGGTATTTAGTGACACAATACTGCCATTCACCTTAGCGCCGCGTGTACGATGTCCTAAATCGGTATGCAGACTGTAAGCAAAGTCGATAGGCGTAGAACCCTTAGGCAAATCTATGACTTTGCCTTGCGGCGTCAGCACGTAAACTTTATCCTGAAACAGCTCGCTTTTAAATTGCTCTAATAAGTCACCGCTGTCGGCAACTTCATCTTTCCATGCCAGAATCTGCCGCAACCACGCTATTTTCTCATCAAATTTGGCGTCGGATTTACCGCCTTCTTTATAGCGCCAATGGGCGGCCACACCCAACTCAGAATACTGGTGCATCTCTAAGGTGCGAATCTGCACTTCTAGAGCCAAACCACGCGGCCCACTTACAGCGGTGTGCAAAGAACGATAATTATTACTCTTTGGGCGGGCAATGTAATCGTCGAATTCACCGGGAATAGGCTGCCATAAATTGTGGATAAGACCGAGCGCAGCATAGCAATCTTTGACATCATCGACCAAAATGCGCACCGCACGCACGTCGTAAAGCTCGCTAAAATCCAATTGCTTACTTTTCATCTTCTTGATGATGCTATAAATGTGCTTAGGCCGACCAGTCACCTCGCCCTTAATGCCAGCTTGGCTAAGCTCTAATTTAAGCTGGCTCACCACATCAACAATATATTGCTCACGATCAACTCGGCGCTCGTCCAGCATTTTGGCAACCTCTTTGTAGCGTTGCGGCTCTAAATAACGTAGCGAAAGATCTTCCAGCTCCCATTTAATCTGCCACACACCGAGGCGATTCGCCAACGGCGCAAAAATGCCTAAGCTTTCCTGTGCAATCCGTTGCTGCTGGGTAGTGCTGGCACCAGACAAACGGCGCAAGGTTTGTGTACGTTCTGCAAGCTTGATTAACACCACGCGAATATCTTCCACCATCGCCAACAACATTTTGCGTAGGCTTTCTATTTGTAGCGCATGGTCGCCATTTTTACGATCCGTGTCGTGCAGGCCTTCAGTCTCGCTAAATTCCTGAATTTGCTCCATACGTGAAATGCCATCAACCAAGCCGGCAACATTAACGCCAAACTGCGTTTCTAGTGTCGCCCGCCAGTCATCTAAATAGTCAGGCACAGCATGCAATACAGTCGCCGCTATGGTATCTGCATCCATGTTCATGTCGATTAAAATAGTCGCCGCACCTAGCGCATGCTGCAACAACGGCGAACCAGTCAGCTCAACGTGAGTAGCATAAAGCGGGCTAGCTAGCTCGCAGGCATGGCGAATCAACTCGACTTCAGTCGGCGAAAAACGCTGCGCTGAAGAGGCTAACCAAGAGGTAACCTCGTTCTCACTAGTAACAGGTAAAGAGGGTGGTTGGTTATTGGTAGTAATCATGAATTATTATCGCATCAAAGTGCGTAACTGCGCAGGCATTCGCTAGCAGCGATTATTACTGTGTTTTAAATAAGCGGTTTACCGCGTCTAACCTCGCCCCAAAAACTGCTGTTTTGATTTTTTCTGGCTCTGTAAATTCTTTAGCCACCGCGCCAGCATCAATACTGGATGCCGCTTCGAGTACTTTAGCCATTAAATCAGCGGCTAGTGTCGGGCAATTTTCTAAGCCAGTCCTACCGCGAGCATCTGCCTCGCAGGCTTTAAGAAAATCTTTAAACCTTGCCGGCTGCCTGATGGCATCTAACTCGATTAAAAAACTCAATAGGGTGCTGGGTTTCATTTGTAGAGATTGATGCAACTTGCCGTGAAATTTGGCCACAATTTGTGCTAACTCTTTGCAGTCGTTAGGCACTTTAATGCGCTTACAAACTTCACGTACTAAATTAAAACTGCGCTCTTCATGACCGATATGCTTGGGTAAAACATCCGCTGGCGTAGTGCCCTTACCTAAATCATGCATCAAGGCAGCAAAGCGTATCGGTAGAGAATAATGTTGACTAGCGGCGTAATCTATTACCAGCATTATATGTACGCCAGTATCTACTTCTGGATGATGGTTAGCAGGTTGAGGTACGCCCCATAAGCGATTAAGCTCTGGCAGTATTCTTTGCAAGGCGCCACATTCACGCAGTACTTCAAACATGCGGCTAGGCTTTTCTTCCATTAAACCTTTTGCTAACTCTTGCCAAACACGTTCAGAAACTAGTGCATCGACCTCGCCAGCTTCTACCATTTGGCGCATTAGTGAGATGGTTTCAGGGGCTAAATTAAATTCAGTGAAACGCGCAGCAAACCGCGCTGCACGTAAAATTCGTACAGGATCTTCAGCAAAAGCATCGCTAACGTGGCGCAGCGTTTTTGCTTGAATATCGGCTAAGCCATTGAACGGGTCAATTAATGTTCCGTCGTCAGCTTTAGCAATCGCATTAATGGTTAAATCTCGACGAGCTAAATCTTCTTCTAGCGTCACTTCTGGTGAGGCATGCACGACAAAACCTTTATAGCCTTTAGCCGTTTTACGCTCAGTTCGTGCCAGTGCGTATTCATCATGTGTTTTAGGATGTAAAAATACTGGAAAATCTTTGCCTACAGGCTTGAAGCCAGCCGCTAACATCGCTTCAGGCGTACTTCCAACCACGACAAAGTCTTTATCTTTTACGGCAAAACCGAGCAATTCATCGCGTACTGCGCCGCCCACCACATAAGTCTGCATAAATTTATGGCTTAAATAGAATACTACTTAATGAAGCACTATCTTGCGGCATTTTGGCGAAATCGATCATAAGCACCACGTGGCGTTTCATCAATCAGATATTCAGGAATCACCGCTTCTAAAGACGTAGGCGTCAAATTAAAAATCGGGGGGAATGGCTTCTCGCTCACACTATCGACTTCCATGGATTTAACATTGTCACGCGACATTAGCTTAACAGGCAACAATTCCATCATAAACGCCTGCGCGTAGGAAAGCTTGTCGCATAAACCAATAATTGGCCGTTGAACATTTAGCGTGCTCATCACTTGCTTTACTAGTTGCGTAAAAGTATAAACTTTTGGGCCAGCGAGTTCATAAGTTTGGCCGTAAGTATCAGTATTCTCTAAACTATTTACGAAACAAGTGGCGACATCCTCCACCCAGATAGGCTGAAATTTAGCATTAGGCTTGGCCAGCAACACTGCTGGCAAAAGTTTAATAAGTGAAGCAAATAAATTGATGAAAGCATCGCCACGACCAAAAATAATAGATGGTTTAAAAATGGTGATATTCAGCTTATCTTGCAATGTCCATAAGGCCGTCTCACCCATACCTTTGGATTGCAAATAGCGACTAGGCGCATTTTTATCGGCTTTTAAGCTACTCATGTGTAACAGACGAGTTATCCCTAAATCTGCACATATTTTGGCTAGCTGGGCTGGAAATTGATGGTGCATCGCATTAAAACTGATACGACGGCTTTGGTGCAAAATACCGATCAAGTTAATCACCGCATCCGCGCCTCTAAGTGTGGCGTTTAAGGCTTGATAATCGAGCACATTGCATTCTACCACTTGCACATTAGGTAGTAATAACAAGTGCTTAGCTACATCGCGGCGGCGAGTCAGTATTTTTACCGAATATCCAGCTGCGTCTAATTTTGCAACAATTGCACTACCGACAAAACCTGAACCACCTAATACGACAATTTCTTTTAATTTCATTATTGTTAATCTTGTTGTTGTTAATCTTGTTGTTAATCTTATTTTATACCGGTCTTTTAATAATTTACCTGTCAGCTATTACTCATTGTCTACTACTATTATCTCAGGTGTGTTGCTAGCTGGAATAATGCCTAAACGAGATTTTAGTGATTGAACTTTAGTCCCCAGACGTGGCGCATAAAAGCTGGCATTAGCCATTACTTTTTGTACATAGTTTCTAGTTTCACTAAATGGAATCGTTTCAATATAAATGGCCGCCTCTAAAGGCTCACTTGCCATCCAGCGTTTAGCACGACTAGGCCCGGCATTATAAGCGGCTGTTGCCATGACCGCTTGGCCACCCATTAAATCGAAGGTGTAGCGCATATAATGTGCGCCTATATCAATATTCGTGCTCAGTTCGTGAATATTGTCATTGCTGTAATTATCCATGCCCATTTTTTTTGCCACCCATTTTGCCGTAGCAGGCATTATTTGCATGAGACCCGCTGCACCTACGCCAGATTTTGCATAATGCATAAAACGACTTTCTTGCCGCGTTAAGCCATAGACCCAAGCTTCATCAATATTTTCATTAGTAGCCGAGCTTCGTATCAAATCACGATAAGGCGTAGGATAACGTAGGTTAAAGTCATGAATCTGCTTGGTATTGTCTGCAGTGATAATGGCAATGTCATACCATTTTTGTCGCGTGGCATATTCTGCAGCCGCAAGTAATTGTTTATCATCGAAGTGAAGTGTTGCCCATACCCACTCCGCTTTAGCTTCCCAGCGTAAATCTAGACGCTGCAATTCAAAAGCACGCTTAATGGCTGGCAAATTAGCAATGGCATTAACTTCATTTTCGCTAACACGGTATTGCTCATCCGGGCTACCCATCATGCTTTCTAGCTCATCTGCCGCCAACCAACCATAATAATGGCGCTCAGTTGAAAGTTTACTAAAAATAGCATTAGCCTCAACCTGCTGGCCACCACCTTGCGATGCCTGCTCTTTTAATGCGCGTGCTTTCCAGTAACGCCATGCCCCTTCTTCGGATTGCTTTGCTGGCATTGCAGCAATACTAATCAGCACCGTAGGCCAATCTTTAGCTCGCAGTGCGGCTCTGGCCTTCCAAGCCAATTGTTCTTTATCTAAGCTTATGTGCTTAGCCAAAGCATAATATTCAAGCGCTTTTACATCATGAGCGCGCGCTGCATGATAAGCAATTCGGCTCCAAGCAAAAGCACGGTTGTCTGGCTCAAAAGCATCTTGAATGTTTTTATAAGTACTAATCGCATCTTCTAATTTAGTACGCGCAAGACGGTCAATCGCGTAGAGATTAAGCTCTATACCGAGTTTAGTTTTAAACGAGATTATTTTTTTATCCAGAATGAGTTGGGGCGTTGTCGTCACGCGATCAAGCAATTTAATGTTCTCAGCATCTATTGTTGTTATACGTGGCGCAATCGCTTTAGCGACATTCAACTTGCCATCTTGCAATGCCAGTCTAAATCGCGCCCAAATATCATCAGCAGTCAGCTGACCTTTTTTTTGCATCAGGTCAAATAATTGATTGCAGTTGCTGGGCAAATCGTTAGTTGTTAACCATAAAGTTTTTGTTTGGCCACTAACATCAACATCAGCCAATTGTGCATGACCAAGCAAGGCGTAGCATTGTACGGTCAAGTCATCACGCTGAAAATTAGCGGATTCATCGTAAAAAGCATCCCAATTTTGTTGTTTGGCGAGTTTTTTTAGCCATTCGCCCCGCACGCGGTCGGCAAAAGGTAGATCAGCATATTTTGCTAGGAAATTCTGTACTTCTTCATCGCGCGCTTGCTCTAAACTAAGTAGCATTAACCAATAGTCAGCGTAGGGCGCTAAAATATATTGCTGGGTTTTAAGCTGGCTCACGTCATTACTTAAAGCATTAACATTTTTAGCCGCGTAGGATTCACGAGCGTGCTGAAACAACGCCTCGTCTGACAATGCAAATGTCTGAGTAGACACGGTGATGGCAAAAAATACTAATAATAGGCGAATCATTAACACGGCACGCCCTCTCAATTGGGTTACAAGCGTTTAAATCATTAACTCTAAATAGCTAAGCTTTTAAAAAAACCTAAGCGACTAAGTTATGCAAGCTTAGAAAATAGGTTTCGTGATTAGTTGCGATGATTCTGATGAAAATGTCACAGGCTTATCTTTTTTATCGTCAAAAGTGGCATATTCCCATGCAGTTTCATCTTGCAGCAAAGCACGTAGCAATTGGTTATTGAGTGCGTGGCCTGATTTATAAGCATAAAAAGCGCCTAAAATCGGATGACCCAACATGTATAAATCACCTATAGCATCTAACACTTTGTGCTTTACAAACTCATCTTCATAGCGCAAACCATCGGTATTCAACACCCGATATTCATCTAAAACAATCGCATTATCTAAGCTTCCGCCACGGGCCAAGCCATTCGATCTTAAATACTCGACTTCGTGCATAAAGCCAAAGGTACGCGCACGGCTAATTTCTTTAATGTAAGAATCATCCGCAAAATCAATTTTTACATTGCTTCCAGAATGCTCAAATACGGGGTGATTAAAATGAATAGTGAAGTCAATTTTAAAGCCATGATAAGGCTCAAAACGGACCCACTTATCGCCCTCAATCACTTCTACCGTCTTTTTAACGCGTATAAACTTCTTAGGCGCGGCTTGTTCAACAATGCCGGCTTCTTGTAACAAAAACACAAAGGGACCAGAACTACCGTCCATAATTGGAATTTCAGCCGCATTTACATCAATATATACGTTATCTACACCTAAGCCTGCAAGCGCAGACATGATGTGTTCAACGGTAGCAACACGCGCACCATTAGCTTCCAAGGCAGAACACATTTTTGTGTCATGCACTGCGCTAGGGGTGGCTATGATTTCATTGGGCTGAGGCAGATCAACCCGTTTGAAAACAATACCGGTATCGGCAGCAGCAGGGCGCAGGGTAAGAGTAACCTTTTCGCCGTTGTGCAAGCCAACGCCAGTGGCGCTAATTGCTTTTTTTAATGTACGCTGCTTTAACATCAATCGTTCTAAGTCCCTATATCAACACTTAATAATCATCTATATTAAACCTTATGACTTATGCATTTTTATCTTATAAATTAAGAAAATAATAGCATATTCCACCTAGTTCCAGTGAAACCGTCAACTTGCCTAGTGGCACTAACAAGTTAATATAGAGGTTATTGTAACGACATCCTAGTCAGCCTGTTTACGCAAGAATGCAGGAATATCATACTCCTCAACGCCCGCAACCTTCATTGCTTCAACTTGTGCACGACGGCTATTATTGGCACCAAATACTGCTGGCGCTTCATCATCCATGTCATGGCTATTACCACCCATGTAGACAGGCTGATTAGTAGTGCCATCACGGACCATTTGTTGCGGCATTACACGTAGTTCAGGTTTTTGTTGGCGACGTTGCGCGCCAGTTAAACCTGTTGCAACCATAGTCACACGTAAGCCATCACCCATAGATTCATCAAACACATTACCCACAATCACAGTCGCATCATCTGCTGTGAAAGCTTTAATAGTGTTCATTACATCATAGTACTCTTTCATTTTGAATGAGCTAGAAGTGGTAATGTTAACTAAAACGCCGCGTGCATTAGCTAAGTTCACATCTTCCAATAATGGACTTGCTACGGCTTGTTCAGCTGCGATACGAGCACGATCTGGTCCTGTTGCAAGTGCTGAACCCATCATAGCCATGCCCATCTCACTCATCACTGTGCGTACATCGGCAAAGTCAACGTTCACAGTACCCGCGCAATTAATTATTTCTGCAATACCAGAAACCGCATTGTGTAACACATCATTTGCCGCTCTAAAAGCTTCTAGAAATGGCACATCTTCGCCTAATACTTCCATTAATTTTTCGTTAGGAATCACAATTAACGAATCTACATATTTAGACAATTCTTCTAAACCATCTGCGGCCACTTTAGTACGTTTGCCTTCAAAAGAGAATGGTTTGGTCACTACCGCAACGGTTAAAATACCCATTTCTTTTGCAATTTTAGCAATGACTGGTGCTGCGCCTGTACCTGTACCGCCACCCATACCTGCAGTAATAAATAACATATCAGCGCCTTCAATCAGCTCGGCAATTGCATCACGATCTTCTAATGCAGCATCGCGACCAACTTCTGGTTTAGCCCCTGCGCCTAGACCGCGAGTCATAGACTCACCTATTTGCAATACGGTTTGAGCTTGACTCTTTCTTAAAGCTTGCATATCGGTATTGGCACAAATAAATTCTACACCACCAACATTTTTTTCTATCATGTGCGCTACGGCATTACCACCGCAACCACCCACACCGATGACCTTAATGACTGCTTCTTGAGAACTTTTTTCCATAATTTCAAACATTTTGTATCTCCTCTTTTTTATTAACTAATGTACTTCTGCCTGAACTGCCTATTACCTGCCTTACACTTACCAAGCTAACTTTTATTAAAAATTACCTTGAAACCAACTTTTCATTTTTTCCAGCATACGTGCAAACGAGTTAACTTCTAGTTGCCCGTTTAAATGTCTCTCTAATTGCTGCTTGCCCATCAACACCAAGCCCACGCCAGTTGCGTATCTTGGATTACTTACCACTTCTGACAAGCCGCCGACGTATCTCGGTAGACCCATACGTACTGGCATGTGAAAGATCTCTTCGCCTAATTCCACCATGCCTCGCATCATGGCTGAGCCGCCAGTAATCACGACACCAGAGGCAATCATTTCTTCCATACCGCTGCGACGCAATTCATTCAAAACCATTTCGTACAACTCAACTACGCGCGGTTCAAGCACCTCTGCTAAGGTTTGTACTGATAGTTGGCGCGGTTCACGGCCATCTACGCCAGGCACTTCAACCACTTCACGTGGGTCGGCTAATTGGCGTAATGCGCAACCGTGCTTAATTTTAATGTCCTCTGCAGATTGTGTAGGTGTACGGAATGCTACGGCTACATCGTTAGTCATCTGGTCGCCGGCAATAGGCACTACCGCGGTATGGCGAATTGCACCTTGCTTGAATACTGCGATATCAGTGGTGCCGCCACCAATATCTACCAGGCAAACACCCAACTCTTTTTCATCTTCAGTCAAGACTGCAAGGCTAGAAGCTAGCGGTTGTAAAATTAAATCACTCACTTCAATTCCACAGCGCTTGATGCATTTAACGATATTTTGTGCAGCAGCCACTGCGCCAGTCACAATATGCACTTTTACCTCAAGCTTCATGCCGCTCATGCCGAGTGGCTCACGCACATCTTCTTGGCCGTCAATAATAAATTCCTGCGTTAGGATGTGTAGTATTTGCTGATCTGCCGGCAATGCAATCGCACGTGCAGTTTCAATCACACGGTCCACATCCATCTGCGTTACTTCTGCTTCTTTAATCTTAACCATGCCATGAGAGTTCAAGCTTTTTATATGGCTTCCAGCTATACCGGTATAGACATTATTGATTTTGCAATCGGCCATTAGCTCAGCTTCTTCTAGTGCACGCTGTATCGATTGCATGGTCGATTCAATATTAATGACTACACCCTTTTTTAAGCCGCGTGACACATGCTGACCAAGCCCAATCACTTTTATCGTACCTTCTGGCTGCAATTCAGCAACAATAGCCACAATTTTTGATGTGCCGATATCAAGGCCTACGATTAAATTCTTATCTTCTTTCACTCTGCTCATGGCTTACTCCCTCCGTGATTAATGCACGGTTTGTCTCTGTTTATTAATAGTGCTAGATTTAACATCAGCAGCTTTAACATCATTAGCTTTCGTATAATTAGGTTTTGCATTGGTCAATTTAACTTCATGCTTACTGTTCATTTCCGTCGGTTTACGCATTGCAAATCCATTTGGATAGCGTAAATCTACGTAGGCAATCTTTTTATTCAGTCCTGCTATGGTCGTGTTGTATACGTTAGCAAATTTATCTAATCTTGCTTGCATCTCAACCCGTCCTAGCTCAATAACCATGCCATTTTTTGTGGTTATTTGCCATGCACGCCTTGGCGTAAGCGTTAAATTAGCCACCTCTAAATTAGCGACTTTTAATGATTTACTAGATTCTCCATATTGCGCGGCAATTTCCATTGCGCCATCACCTGGGCCATAAAACACCGGCAAATCACTGCCAGATGCGGCATGGAATAAATCACCATGCGTATCAACTAAAGCAACAGTGCCCCACCTCGCCAATTCTTGATGCTCTTCTATCATTACTTCTAAGCTATCTGGCCAACGACGGCGTAAACTAACGTTACGGGCCCAAGGCAACTTTTCAAAAGCATTGCGGGCCTGAATTAAATCTAAGGTAAAAAAGTTACCTTTTAGGTGCTTATCTACAATCAACTTAACCTGCTCGCGGCTCACATGGCTTAACTGTCCATCCACCTTCACTTCACGCAATGGAAATATCGGCAGATGCACCACGGCATACAAGGCCGCATATAACATCACCACCACACTCATGGCAAACAAGAGGTTGGCTATCCAATTGAGTAATGTAGGTTTATCCCACATCAGCTAGCTCCAAAATGCGCACTACTAATTCATCAAAACTAATGCCAGCGGCCTTCGCTGCCATAGGCACTAAACTGTGATCAGTCATCCCTGGACTGGTATTCACTTCTAAAAAGTAATGATTGCCGGCGCTGTCCATCAAAAAATCTACCCGTCCCCAACCTTTGCAACCAATCGCTCTAAATGCCAACAATGCTTCTTGTTGAATCTGCGCTTCTTTTTCTGCGTTTAATCCGCATGGGCACAGATACTCAGTATCGTTACGTAAATATTTTGCCTCAAAATCATAAAATTCATTTTTTGGCACAATACGAATGATAGGCAATGCCATAAAATCGCCATCCCCTTGACCATCGCCAATAATGCCCACGGTATACTCGCCACCATCCACAAACTTTTCAGCGATCACTAACGGGTCAGCTTCAGCGGCAATCTTATAAGCAGCTTCTAATCCGCCAGATTCTTTAACTTTGCTAATTCCTATACTTGAGCCTTCATTGGCTGGCTTTACAAACAAAGGTAAACCTAATTTTGCTTCTATTGCCGCAAAGTCGCTGTTAGCGGTGACTAATTCAAAGTCTGGTGTCAGCACATTGGTTGCGCGCCATAATAATTTAGTCCGCCATTTATCCATTCCTATAGCAGAGGCCATCACGCCGCTTCCGGTATAAGGAATATGTAGCATTTCCAGCGCGCCTTGTATGCAGCCATCTTCGCCAAAACGTCCGTGCAAATTAATAAATACTCGGTCAAAGCTTTCAAGGTCATGTAATGGTTTTTCACGCGGATCAAAACCATGTGCATCGATCCCTTGTGCTTGCAGGGCAGATAAAACTGCCGCGCCACTCTTGAGTGACACTTCCCGTTCACCTGAATTTCCGCCCAGTAATACGGCAACTTTCCCAAACCTTTTAATCATGTCAATTTTCTTAGGCATATTTTCATCTAAACTTATCACGGTTAATATTCGCCGATCACTTTCACTTCTTGCTGCAAAGAAACGCCATGTTCACGCAACACCGTGTCGTGCATATGCTTAATTAGTAGCTCTATATCAAGAGCATTTGCGCCACCCACGTTTACAATAAAATTAGCGTGTTTTTCAGAAACTTGCGCACCACCAATGATGTAACCTTTTAGGCCGCTGGCTTCAATCAACCTAGCCGCATAATCACCCACTGGATTTCTGAATGTAGAACCAGCACTAGGTAAATTAAGCGGCTGTGAAGCTAAACGCTGCGCTAATAAATCCTTAATATTTTGTGCTGACTCATCAGCATCGCCATGCTCAAATGCTAACCAGGCGGCAACAAACCATTCATCACTTACCGGCATTGCAATATGCCGATAACTTGCAACGTATTCAGCGGCATCACGGGTATGCAATTCACCTTGGCGACTAACCGTCATTACGCGACGTACTGTTTGCCAAGTTTCACAGCCATAACAACCTGCATTCATCGCCAGCGCACCACCTAGCGTGCCTGGAATACCGGCAAAAAACTCACCGCCCTGCTTCGCTTGTTTTGCACTAAATTTTGCCAACTTGCCACAAGTTACACCGGCTTCCACATAAACAAGATCACCATCCATTTTCAGCGCGGTCAATACGTTATGCATCAGAATAACTGTCCCACGCAAACCACCATCGCGCACCAATAGGTTGGATCCTAAGCCAATAAAATAAACCGGCTGTGACGCATTTAAACTTTTTAAGAACAAGCACAAATCATCCAAATCGGCTGGAATGTATAGTTGATCAGCGATACCGCCTACACGCCAACTGGTATAGCGCGCCAACGGCTCATTTAAGAGCAACTTACCGGCAAATGTATGTGTCGCTTTGTTCGTCACTGGTTCTGCTCGCCAATCGTTACGGCTTGATTTGAAAGCGCTTTTGTTTTTTCGGCTACGTGCCCAATAGAACCTGCACCCATTACGATGACCACATCATTGGCGCGGGCCATATTCATAATCGCTTCTGGTAATGCATCTGTCGTTTCTACAAAGAGTGGTTCAACCTTGCCTGCCACGCGAATCGAACGTATGAGCGAGCGCGTATCCGCCGCAATAATTGGCGCTTCGCCCGCTGAATAAACTTCAGTCAGCAAAACTGCATCGGCGCTAGATAACACGCGGACAAAATCTTCAAAACAATCACGCGTACGGGTATAGCGATGTGGCTGAAACGCCATCACCAAGCGACGATTAGGAAAAGCTGCCCGTGCAGCGGCGATGACAGCCTGCATTTCTACTGGATGATGTCCATAATCATCAATCAAGGTAAATGTGCCTTCAGCACGACCACTTATAACTCTTGTATTAATTTCGCCATAACGCTCAAAACGACGGCCTACACCCTTGAATTCTTTTAAGGCTTTTATGATGGCTGCATCTGGCACATTCAGCTCGCTGGCAATCGCAATGGCCGCCAGCGCGTTTAATACATAATGGTTGCCTGGCAGATTCAATGTCACATCAAACTCATGTTTAACGCCATTGATTATTTGCACGGTGAAATGCATCTTTCCATCATCAGCACGCACATTAATCGCTCTAACTTTAGCCTCTTCACTAAAGCCATAAGTCATGACAGGCTTAGTCACTCGTGGCAAAATTTCGCGAATATTGGCGTCATCTAAGCACACCACCGCCATACCCCAAAACGGTAATTGCTGTAAAAATTCTACGAAAGCACTTTTGAGCTTGTCAAAGCTATGCTCATAGGTATCCATGTGATCTTGGTCAATATTTGTGACCACTGCCATTACCGGTGTTAAATGTAAGAATGACGCATCTGACTCATCTGCCTCTGCAACAATATACTCACCAGTACCTAGCTTAGCGTTTGCATTTGCTGCCTCTAATTTTCCACCAATCACAAACGTTGGATCCATACCAGCTTCGGCCAAGATGCTAGCGATTAAACTTGTAGTGGTCGTTTTACCATGTGTCCCTGCTACAGCAATACCTTGCCTAAAGCGCATTAATTCAGCCAACATTAATGCTCGTGGCACGACTGGAATTTTTTTCGCTCTAGCAGCTTTCACTTCTGGATTTTCTTCATTGACCGCACTTGAAACGACTACCACATCAGCTTTACCCAAGTTTTCAGCAGCGTGACCTTGATAGACCGTTGCGCCAAAATCAATTAAGCGCTGAGTAGTCGCATTAACCGCTAAATCAGAACCCGTGACTGTGAAGTCTAGGTTAATCAACACTTCTGCAATGCCGCTCATACCAGAGCCACCAATGCCAATGAAATGAATATTTTTTACCTTATGTTTCATGCGGCTAACTCCTTACAGATATTGGCAACATCGGCAGTGGCTTGTGGCTTACCCAATGCACGGGCTTTAATGGCCATCGTTAAACATTGTTCGCGCGTTAATCCTTGCAGCAAGGCGGCTATTTTTGCTACAGAAAATGTCTCTTGTGGCATTAATATCGCCGCACCAGCATCAGATAAATAGTGCGCATTACCAGTTTGGTGATCGTCTACCGCGTGTGGAAAAGGCACTAATACACTAGCAATACCCGCCGCCGAAACTTCTGCAACGGTCAGTGCGCCGGCACGACAAATCACAATGTCGGCCCAGTTGTACATTTCCGCCATATCATTAATGAAAGCTTTTGCCTCTGCTTCAACATGATGTACTTGGTAATTGGCTTGCAATTTAGCGATGTGCTTTTCGCCGGCTTGATGCACCACTAGCGGCCGACTGTCTATGGCAATTTCAGCCAAGGCTTTCGGCAACACTTCGTTCAAGGCCTGCGCACCTAAGCTGCCACCAACTACTAATAACCTTAATGGCCCTGTACGAGTGGCTAATCGAATTTCTGGCGGCAATATTTGAGTAATGTCCTCACGCACGGGATTACCAAGCAAAATTGCCTTATCACCAAAAGCTGCGGGGAAGGCGGCCAAAACCTTAGTGGCAAAGTGCGCTAAGGTTTTATTGGTTAAACCAGCAACTGAGTTTTGCTCATGAATCACTAATGGTTTACGCAGTAAACTAGCCATCAAGCCGCCAGGGAACGCAGCAAAACCACCCATACCTAAAACAAGATTAGGCTTAAATTTCGTAATTGCTTGATAAGATTGTATTAGTGCTAGCGTCAATTTAGCCGGCAATAATAGCCAGCCTAACAATCCCTTACCACGGACACCACGCATGGTAATCATGGCTTTCTGATAGCCTTTATCGGCGATCAATCGATTCTCCATGCCACCCTCAGTACATAACCAAACGATATTCCAGCCCTCGGCTGTTAAATAATCAGCCACGGCCATTGCTGGATATACGTGTCCGCCTGTACCGCCGGCCATAATCATCAGCGTTTTACTCATGATGGCAAACCTTTTTGCAAACGGCGATTTTCAAAATCGATTCTCAGCACAATAGCCATCGCAATACAATTGGCCAAAATGCCACTACCGCCAAAAGACAACAATGGTAAAGTAAGCCCTTTAGTGGGCAACAAGCCCATATTTACGCCCATATTGATGATGCCTTGCACGCCTATCCAAACACCTAAACCTTGTGCCAACAACGCGGCAAAATAGCGCTCGTTGGCAATCGCTTCTTTGGCAATGCTGAACGAACGAATCACGATCCAAGCAAACAATCCAACCACCGCTAGCACGCCAACAAACCCTAATTCTTCGGCAATTACTGCAAGTAAAAAGTCAGTATGCGCTTCTGGTAGATATAACAATTTTTCTACACTTGCCCCTAGACCCACACCGAACCAC
>JBEDKX010000003.1:0-15320 GCA_041171965.1 Pseudomonadota bacterium
GGAACGGTGGGTGGTGCAGCCATAGGCGGTGTGATCGGCGGCAATGCTGAAAAATCTAAGAAGTAGTTTTAAATTCCGACTTGGACTATTGGCAATTTAGTTTTAATCTGAGCCATTTAATTGTCAGAGTCGTGTTTACAGAATATAAGGGGTTAGTCGATATGAAGCTATTTTGCTCTCCAGATAAGTTAAATTTTTCTTTAGTTAAGCCCAGTTTTTATTTAGTTAAACCAACTAAGTTAACGATAAAATTGTTATTTGCCACCTCGGTATTTTTATCATTAGCGGCTTGTAGTGATGCAACTATTGGTGCCGCCACTAAAGAATCTGCGATCGCTGGAGTAGGACCAAATCCTAATTTACCGGCACCGCATAAAAGTTTAATTCCCACCGTTAATATTGCACCAGCGTTAGGCTGGCCAGTTGGCGGGACGCCAGTAGCTGCCGCAGATTTAGCAGTAAGTGCTTTTGTGCGCAACTTGGATCATCCGCGTTGGCTATATGTGTTGCCAAATGGTGATGTACTAGTGGCTGAGACTAACACTCCCGCTAAGCCAGAGGGAAATAAAGGCATAAAAGCTTGGGTCGCTAGTGTTGTAATGAAAAAAGCTGGAGCCACTTCGGCTAGTGCCAATCGTATCAGACTGCTACGTGATACCAATGGCGATGGTATTGCTGATATCAATTCAGTGTTGTTGGAAGGTTTGAATTCACCGTTCGGTATGACACTGGTTGGCAATAGTCTTTATGTCGCCAATGCCGATGCTGTGTTTAAATATCCTTATGTCACTGGCGATATCAAAATTACGGCTAAAGGTACTAAGCTTATTGATCTGCCAGGAGGTCCTATTAATCACCATTGGACTAAAAATATTATCGCCAGTGCTGATGGCAGCAAGCTTTACATTACTGTTGGGTCCAACAGTAATGTGGCAGAAAATGGTATGGCCGCTGAAGAGCAGCGTGCCGCAATCTGGACCTTAGATCTTAAAACTGCAGAGTATCGTCTCTTTGCCTCAGGACTGCGTAATCCTAATGGTTTAGCATGGGAGCCTATTAGCCAAAAACTTTGGGTTGTAGTCAATGAGCGTGATGAGCTAGGTAATGATTTAGTGCCGGATTATTTGACTTCAGTACAAGAGGGTGGTTTTTATGGTTGGCCATACAGTTACTATGGTGCCCATATAGATGAACGCGTCAAGCCGCAAGACCCTGCATTGGTTGCACAGGCGCTAATTCCAGATTATGCTTTAGGTGCGCACACCGCCTCACTCGGTTTGGTGTCGGCATTGGGTACTAGCTTGCCTACACGTTATAGGGATGGTATGTTTGTTGGTCAGCATGGTTCATGGAATCGTAAACCGCTTAGTGGCTATAAAGTCATATTCGTGCCATTTACCGCGGGTAAGCCAAATGGCATGCCGCTGGAGGTCTTGAGCGGATTTCTCAGTCCAGAGGGCAATGCTTTCGGCCGTCCGGTCGGCGTTGCGCTAGATAAGCAAGGCGCATTGCTAGTTGCGGATGATGTGGGCAATGCCATTTGGCGCGTGACGGCTAAAAAATAACATCAATCAAATTAATTAAAATAGGACATTAATTGAAACATTGGTACTTAGTATTGCTTACGCTATGGCATTCCTTACTTACCACGCCAGCATTGGCTGAAGAGCCAGTTCAGCCAAGCCTGTGGGCGAATGCGAAGAGCGCTCTTGCGCAAACTTGGCAGTCTAAAGACTATGAACTATATATTCCAATTGATACTTGGCATAACCGCAATTATTATAGTGAGGAAAAAATCAACTCATATAATGAGCGGCCTTGGGGTTTAGGAGTGGGGAAGTATCGCTATGATACTGATGGCGATTGGCAGGCTTTATATGTGATGGCATTTCAAGATTCGCATAATAAAACCGAGCCAATTGCTGGTTATGCCTATCAGAAAATATGGCGCCCAGCGGCTGATTACCGTTTGGGACTCGGTTACACCGTTGGTTTGAGCATGCGCCAGGATATGTACTACATCCCTATTCCAGTATTGGCGCCGTTATTTTCAGTCGCCTATAAAAAGTTAGCTTTGCAATCCACCTATATTCCAGGTGGTGAAGGTCATGGCAATATTTTATTTACTTGGTTGCGCTGGCAACTGCAGTAGTTACTATCAGACTGATGTTAGTTTTGACTGGATTTGTATATTGCCTAGCTCGTTTCATGGCCTAGCTAAGCACTTTGTCGATATTGCACATCGGATAATAGCCTATGCATTTCCTTTTTTACCACGGCGTAACATTCGCAAGCAGTGGACTCTAAACCATGTCGATCTAGTACAGAAATATGCCCACGGCGGTAATTGATAAAGCCAGCACGTTGCAACCTGCCGGCAGCCTCAGTAATGCCTTCACGGCGCACACCCAGCATACCGGCCACCAATTCTTGGGTAATGATTAAATCGTTGCTTGGCATGCGATCTAGCGTGAGTAGTAACCAACGGCACAATTGTTGTTCAACTGAGTGATGCCGATTGCAGGCTGCCGTTTGCGACATTTGCGTCATTAGCGCCTGCGTGTAACGTAGCAATAAACTTTGCAATAAACCGCCACGATCGAACTCTTGTTTAAGTAAACGCCGTTCTAGTCGTAGCGCATAGCCTGCGGTTTGCACCACGGCAGAGCTTGAGGTGGTGTCTCCACCCATAAATAGAGAAATACCGACCATCCCTTCATTGCCCACGCCTGAAGATTCGGCCGACGAGCCAGACTCCATAACGTAATGTAGCGACACAATCGAACTGGTAGGAAAGTAAGCGTATTGCAACTGCATGCCAGGCTCGTAAATCATTTCACCTAAGGGCATTGCCACTAACTCTAAATTAGCTGCAAGCCGCTCATATTCTTCTGTTGGTAGGGCTGCGAGCAGGTGGTTTTGACTGGAATGCTGCCGTTGCGGGATATGTATGTTCGCCATTATTAGCAATCGACCGCTTGTAGGTCTTGTTTGCTAGTCAGTTCTACGCCGATGCCACGGTAACCCGTAAACCGACAGCGCAGGTCGAACATAGGCTCGCCGCTTACCTGAAAACGTCTTTGTGAGCCATCAGTATTGCTACGATGGAGTATGAAGTCTAAGAATGGTTTGCGAGCGCCAATAATGCTTCTTAGTTGGTCACGCTCTGCTTCATTCCAACCTGTTTGCAAGTTAATATGCGGAGCGTTCATATCTTCATGCGCGCCTGCGTCTAGATTGGTCTCAATTTGAATGCCCAGCATCTCAGCCACTGGGCCTGATATTTTGGTGAAATGCATATGTTCGTTTTGTTCCCAGTACCAATCAGAGGCTAGCTCTGTCAGGCTGCGATATCTTGCTTCGCTTTCACGGAGTTCAGCGGTCCGCTCCAATACAGCTTGTTCTAATTGCTGGTTGTAGTTTTCTAGTTTTTTATATAAAAGTCGTACTTCTAGCATATTGCGAATTCGTGTTTTAACCTCGATAAGATCAAATGGCTTGCTGATAAAATCTCTAGCGCCAGCTTGTAAAGCACGCAGTTTGTGGTTAGGTTGTGCGGTAAGCACGAGCACAGGTAAGTAAGCATCGGCATTGCTTTGCTTAAGCGCTGCCATGACTTCAAAGCCATCCATCACCGGCATTTGTAAATCTAGCAGTATCAGATCGTAATGGTTCTCTTGATGTAGTGACACCACCTCTAATGGATTCATGGTGGAAGTAAATGCGTTGTAAGCTGAATCGGTAAGTAGCTGCTCTAGCAGGCTGATATTGGATTCCTGATCATCGACAATCAGTATTTTGGCATTTAAAATTTCTGCTTCGGTAATCATAGAACTTCGTCCTCTTTGGCTAATAGCGCGGGTTTTATTTGTGTAAAATTAAGCGCTAAATCTATGGTTTCGATAAACGCATTGACCTTAATTGGCTTGGTAAGATATTGAAAGAATCCAGCTCGCAGGCCTTTTTCAATATCGCGAGCCATCGCATTCGCACTCAGGGCGATGACTGGGATATGTCTTGTTTCAGGGTCTTGCTTCAGCATACTAAGCGCTTCAAAACCACTAAACCCCGGTAGGTTTATATCCATCAAAATCACATCTGGCATGCTTGCACGCGCCATTTGTATTCCTCGTTTCGCATTGGTGGCACTTAATAGGCGAATATCAGATCGGCGCGCAATAATGTCTTCAACTAGCGTTAAGTTTGCTGGATTATCTTCAACATAAAGTAGTGTGTACAACTGCGCATGATTTAGCAGTTTAGAGTCACTGGTGGATATTAGTAATGATGAGATATCCTGTTGTGGTTCGATGGCTTGCTCAAGTTCAACCCAGAACATGCTACCCACACCCACAGTGCTTTCCACCCCAATTTCACCATTCATTAAGTTGATTAGGCGCTTGCATACGACTAATCCTATGCCAGTGCCTTCTTGTTTTAAGTTTTGCCCTAGTCGATTAAAAGGTTGAAACAGTTGGCTAATCTGCTCTGCTGACATGCCAGCGCCAGTATCCTGGACGCTGATTCGTACTGAATTATGGATTGAAATTCCCCAATTAACATCCACCTTTCCATTTAACGAATTGTATTTAATCGCGTTTGAAAGTAAGTTGATAATAATTTGCTTGATACGTGTACGGTCGCCATTGACGTAGTAAGCGTGTTCCGGATTATTGAAAACCACCTTAATCCCACGTTTTTCTGCTTGCGGCTCTATCATTGCTTCGCATTCGCTCATGATATCCGCCAGCAACACTGGTTCTAATGATAGGGCTAGTTTGCCAGACTCAATCAATGCTAAATCTAGCACTTCGTTAATCAACTCCAGCAGATACCAACCGGCTTTTAATATTTGATCTATACTTTTCTTCTGCGTGGCTGTCGGTGTGGGTGTGCCTGACTCTATGAGCTGGGCAAAACCTAATATCGCGCCCAGCGGGGTACGCAACTCATGGCTCATATTTGATAGAAAATCAGATTTGGCTAGATTAGCTTTTTCTGCAACAAAAGTGGCATGCTCAAGCTCGGCATTTTTATCTTGTAATGCCTGATCAAGTCGAGTGCGTTCTGCTTCTACTTGCTTACGCGCAGTGTTGTCGGTACCAATCAGCAGGTAGCCAATAATCGCGTTCTGCGCATCACGCAAAGCTGTGACCGAAACTACCGCTGGGAAGCGACTGCCATCTTTACGAATGTAGGTCAGCTCATAAATGTCTTCAATGCCGCGCGAGGCTTTAAATACCAGGGCATCAAAGCCAGGTGTAATCATCGTATTGAGCTCTAAACTTAATGCCTGCGCTCGGGCAATTAGTTCTTCTGAATCGGAAATTTCAGCAGGCGTGACCTTGTTCATTACTTCGTCAGCGCTGTAACCTAACATACGCTCTGCACCGACATTAAAGATTTGAATAACGCCCTTTGCATCGGTGGCGATACTTGAGAAATTTTCGCTATTGAAAATGGCATTTTGTAAGGCGCCAGCTTTGACTAGCAATTCTTCAGTTTGTCTCCGTGCAGTAATATCACGCAAGATGCAGGTAAAGTAGCGCTCACCACCTAGCCACATTTCACTGACGGCAATTTCTAAAGGAAATGCCTGATTACCTTTACGCCAGCCCATTACCTCGCGCCCAAGACCAATAGCACGGTCTGCATCACTGGGGCTATAGTGTTTGAGTGAGCCATTGCGCTGTTCTTGATCCAATTCTGGAATCAGAACACTAAAGTTTAATCCGTTAAGTTCTGTAGCGCTAAATCCAAACATACGCTGCGCGGTTGGATTGGTGGTTTCGATCATGCCGTTACTTGCATGCAATGTGATAATGCCATCGGCGACGGTATTGAGTATGGTTTGAATACGCGCGGCATTGTCACGCAAGGCCTGTTGTACTGCATATTCCTCAGTAACATTACGAAACACCAATACTGCGCCAATAATTTGATCATTGCTATCAAGTATGGGCGCGCAACTGTCAGCGATATCACATTCGCTACTATCCTGCGCGATGAGCACAGTATGGTTGGCCAGCCCTTGTATGGTGCCGTGCGCCAGCGTTTCCATGACAGGTATTACAGCAGGCAAACGCGTTTCTTTGTTGATAATGGAAAAAATCTCTGCAATGGGGCGACCAAGGGCTTGCGACTGTTTCCAACCAGTGAGATCTTCAGCGAGTGGATTTAACAACGTGACTCGTGCTTCGGCATCTGTGGTGATGACTGCGTCACCAATAGAATTAAGGGTGACTTTTAATTTTTCTTCACTGGCCTGCAAGGTCAGGTTAAGTTGATGGAGTATTGTATTGCTCGCTTCTTGAATCCTCAATAAATGCTGTGTTTCTAGGTGGACTAAATTTTTTATTTGTTGTTGTGACTGACGAATCCTGAAGTAAATGAATGCAAGTGCAAATAGCGACCATATAAAGCTGGCAGCAATAATGATGCTAAACATCGTTTGCATGCTGGCTTGCAAGGCGACATCGTTTTCATTCAGCTCAGTTTGCTCAATTTCTTTGAACTCATGAATTTCGTCACGAATGTCATCCATCAACTGCTTGCCTCGACCATTAGCCATTTCTGTGGCTATTAAGTCGATTTTACGCGCTTGGCGTAGCTCGATTAGATGCGCTAATTCGGCCATTTTGGCGTAGATTAAAGGAGTCGCAGTATTAAGGTGTTGGCTGGCTGCGCTGATTTTAGTGAGTTTGCGCAATGTGTCGAGATCGCCGGCAACGCTACCACGTACTGCTAGATAGGGTTTAAGATAGGCCGTGTCTCCAGTCAGCAGATAACCGCGTTGTCCGGTCTCAGCATCTTTCAAGGCAGATAGTAATCCATCGGCTTTGCTTAAGACTATAAAACCATGTTTTCTTGCAGCTGCAGTTTGCTGGATATTATCAAAAGACCAAAACCCAATGGCGGCTGCCATTACGACCATTAGCGTGGCGGTGCTAATAAAAATAATGAGTTTAGGTGTGAATTTCAAAACAATGACTTTGCAGTCAAGTTGCGTTCTATTTTCATTAGTGTCAGCCTTGTGTATTGATTGGTACAAACCCTAGCTTGCTGAGCAGTAGCCATGAACGTGCTACTAGAGTTATACACGCATAATCTGACATTATGTCAATTAAACTTTCAGCCTTATGTGCGTTGCCACACATTGAGCTTATTTTTTAAGGATGGGATAGATTTAGCCGGCTGTTCATGGCAGAAAGTTCTAGCGTAGATTACAGTTAGCTAGCGATTTTGGTTGATTAGAGTGGATGGTTGTATCGCACTAAAATTACAGATGTTGTATTCGCTTGTGCGCTAGCAAGCGCTAGGCTGGCACATTATTGTTACAAAAATCGGTCTAGCAATTTTCGGCTGTGCTGATCTAGTTGGTCTATGTCGCGAATGATAAAGTTAACGCCATGGCCATCGGTAATGAGCAGGCTGGTGTGTGTCAGTCTGCGGATGTGTTCTTCGGCTTTGAGCACTAATTCGGTGTCGCCTCTATCCGTTTCAACTTGCCAAGTACTTGGTGTTGCAAAGCTGGATACGTGGCTAATGCTACGAATTTCCGGCATAAATTCACGGCGAGCAAGTTCTTCCTCAATCAGGCTGCGAGTTGCATTTGGCAATGCTTTTAAGCTGGCTATCCATGCTAGTTCGTGGCCATTTGAACCGATTAAGGATAAACCTTCTGCTGGCGCCGAAATAGGAAACGCACGCACGGGAAAAACGCCATCATGAATTGTACCGTCGCTGGCGGTAAGCACTAGGCGACCAGCGGTGCTTCTTATGAGGCTAAAGTCAGTAAATAAGGTGAATTGTTCCATGGTTAGGCGCTAGCTTCTTGGTGAGTCATTTGGCTGTTAGCGAGTGCGTCATTATTGTCCACGTCATCCAAATCGGTATCTACATTCCGCGCTTGCGCTTGGTAGAGGCGATAATAAGCGCCCTCGCGTGCCATGAGTTCGTCGTGACCGCCGACTTCAACAATTTCACCGCGATCTAATACCACCAAGCGATTAGCTTTGTGCAGCGTAGATAGGCGGTGGGCAATGGCAATCGTGGTACGGCCATGCACTAGATTATCTAAAGCTTTTTGTATTTCTTTTTCAGTTTCAGTATCTACTGAAGCGGTTGCTTCGTCGAGTATCAAAATACGAGGATCTATAAGTAAAGCGCGGGCAATTGAAATGCGCTGGCGTTCGCCGCCAGATAAGCCCTGGCCACGTTCGCCTACCAGCGAATCATAGCCATGCGGTAGCCGTAAAATAAACTCATGTGCATGGGCAGCGCGGGCGGCTGACACGATTTCTGCGCGGGTCGCTTCTGGTTTTCCATAGGCTATATTTTCGGCAATGCTACCAAAAAATAGAAATGGTTCTTGTAGTACTAGGCCAATATTACGTCTGTATTCTGCAATAGGCAGCGAGCGAATATTCACGCCATCTAAGTTGATAGAGCCGGTGGTTACGTCGTAGAAGCGGCACATTAAGTTGACTAAGGTGCTTTTGCCTGAGCCGCTGTGGCCGACCAGTCCTATCATTTCGCCCGGCTGTATCATTAGACTTAAGTCCTTAATCACTGCGCGATTGCCATAGCGAAAGCCGGCTGATTTAATCTCAATCTGTCCAACTACTTTATCAAGATGTACTGGGTTGCTTGGTTCTGGAACGCTGGAAACATGGTCAAGAATATCAAAGATGCGTTTAGCGCCAGAAGCGGCTTTTTGCGTCACAGAAACAATGCGGCTCATAGAATCTAACCGTGTATAAAAGCGGCTGATATACGCCAAAAAGGCTGTCAGTACACCCACGCTAATTTCATTGTGTGAGACTTGCCAGATACCAAATGCCCATACTAAAAGCAGGCCGATTTCAGTGAGCAAGGTCACGCTGGGCGAAAATAGCGACCATATTTTATTAATCCGGTCATTGACGATTAAATTATGCTGATTGGCTTCGCGGAAGCGCTTGGCTTCACGCGATTCTTGGGCAAATGCTTTTACCACACGAATGCCGGGAATGGTATCGGCCAGCACGTTGCTGACTTCTGACCAGACGCGGTCTATTTTTTCAAAGCCGGTACGCAATTTGTCGCGCACGATATGAATCATCCAAGCGATGAAGGGTAACGGTAATAAAGTGACCAAAGCTAGTTTAGGATTAATAGAGATCAGAATCGCTGAAGTCATAATAATCATCAGCACATCGGTGGCAAAGTCGAGTAGATGCAGTGATAAAAACACACAGATACGGTCCGATTCCGAGCCTATGCGCGACATTAAATCGCCAGTACGCTTGCCGCCAAAATACTCTAGTGAAAGCTTGAGCAAATGCTCATAAGTAATTGTACGTAAATCTGCGCCTATTCGTTCGCTGACCAGCGCTAAAATATAAGTGCGCGCCCAGCCTAGACTCCAAGCCAATAGCGCCGAGCCAAGCAAGCCGCTTAATAATAATGCCACCATACCAACATCAATTGGCGCACCGTTTTGGTAGGGAATTAACACCTTGTCCATCAACGGAATGGTTAAGTAAGGCGGAACGAGTGTGGCTGCAGTAGAAGCTAGCATCAGCAAAAAGCCAGTGAGCAATTGCCATTGATACGGTTTGGCAAAACGCCATAAGCGGAATAATGTCCAAGTGGATGGCGGTGCATCGATAGTGCTGCTGCATTGCGGACACTCGTCTTGATCTGCTTCCAGAGGGGATTGGCAGTTTGGACAAGTTTCAGAGGCTTCCGCCACAATAGGCTGGCCACTTAAAAAGCTAGCAAGTTGCAGCTCAAATTGTTTAACAAAGCGCGATGCAGAAAAGTCATTAGTCAGCGTATAAAACCAATGTGCTAAGCGTATTTCACCGTTTTCACCGCCAAATAATTCAATATTGGCCACGCCCGCATTATCGTGATGTTTTAGCGTTAAGTGTGCTTTGAACGGATAAATGGCATGCTTTACTAGCGCATTAACTGCCACTGAAGTTATGCTGACTAAGCGCCGGTTGGTAATGAGTAATAAGCTTTTTTTGAAATGCAGCGCAGCATCAAGATTGATCTCAAGCCATGCGCAGATATCTTCATTATTTTCTAGTTGTGCCTGTGCCGCGGCCTGCCAAGCCGCTGGTAAGGTTTTGTTAGTAATAATTGTAGGGAGTATTTTGTTGTTCACAGCGCTTGAGTGTACTACAATCGTGTCAGCTCATAAATAGGTATAAATAGTTTATTGTTAGCTTGTTGTCAGGTTTCTGTCAGCTAGTTAAGTCATAGTGTGCCCCTTTTTTTCGTTTTAATTCATCTGGATAAATTGATGAAGTTCATCAAAATACTACCTCTGCGCGGACCAAATTTATGGACTTATCGTCCAGTATTAGAAGCATGGCTAGATATAGGCGCGCTAGAAGATTCGCCATCTAATACGCTCCCTGGCTTTTATGAGCGACTCACCGCTTGGCTGCCATCTTTGGTTGAACATCGTTGCGGTATTGGTGAGCGCGGTGGATTTTTGCAGCGGGTCCGAGAAGGCACTTGGCCTGGCCATATTTTGGAACATGTCACGCTAGAATTGCAAACCTTAGCCGGCATGCAAGGTGGTTTTGGCAAGGCGCGTAGCACCTGTGTGCGTGGCGTTTATAAGGTGGTAGTACGCTCACGTAACGAACACGTAAGTCGTGTGGCGATGCATGCGGCACGAGACTTAGTCGTTGCGGCGATTGAAGATAAGCCATTTGATTTACCAGCCACACTCAGCCAATTACGAGAAATGGTCGATTCACTTTGTCTCGGCCCTAGCACGGCTTGTATTGTCGATGCAGCAACTGAGCGCAATATCCCGTCGATACGTCTGACTGATGGTAATTTAGTGCAACTTGGTTATGGCGCTAATCAGCATCGCATTTGGACGGCGGAAACTGATCAAACTAGCGCTATCGCTGAAGGGATTTCTAGCGATAAAGATCTTACCAAACAATTATTACAGTCATGTGGCGTACCTGTTCCTGAGGGGCGTATCGTTGACGATGCAGCTGATGCTTGGGATGCCGCTGAAGATATTGGTTTGCCGGTTGTGGTTAAGCCTAGTGATGGTAATCATGGGCGCGGCGTATCGACCGAATTGATGACGCGCGAAGAAGTGGAAGCGGCATTTGCCTTAGCCGATGCTGAGGGTAGTGAAGTAATCGTTGAGCGCTTTGTTCGCGGCAATGAGCACCGTTTATTAATTGTCGGTGGTAAATTGGCCGCTGCGGCTAAAGGCGAGTCAGTCTCTGTTGTCAGTGATGGTTTTGCCTCGGTCAGGCAGTTGATTGATGTGCAAATTAATACAGATGCTAGGCGAGGCGAGGCGGAAGAGTTTCCGCTGGATTTAATCTTAGTTGACCAAAATGCTTCTGTGGTTTTTGAAATCAATCGGCAAGGTTTTACGCCAGATTCAATTTTACCGCAGGGTAAGCAATTAATTATTCAGCGCAATGGCAATGTGGCGCTTGATGTCACTGATCTTGTGCATCCAGAGGTTGCTGCGATGGCGGCGCTAGCGGCGCGTATCGTCGGCTTGGATATTGCGGGCATTGATATGGTGGTTGAAGATATTTCGCAGCCCTTAGATCAACAGCGTGGCGCAATTGTCGAGGTGAACGCTGGGCCAGGTTTACTGATGCATCTTAAACCAGCTGAAGGCAAAGCGCGTCCGGTTGGCAAAGCCATTGTTGATAGCCTGTTTGTTGAAGGCGCGATGGGGCGTATTCCTGTGGTTGGGATTACTGGATCACATGGCGCCAGTTTGACCGCGCAAATTATCGCAAGCTTGGTGCATTTGAACGGTAAGCATGTTGGTTTGGCTTGCCGTGATGGTCTTTATTTAGATAAGCGTCAGGTAGATAAGCGTGATTGTGCTACTTGGGCGGCCGCGCAAAAGCTATTGATTAATCGGATGGTAGAAACCGCTGTGATTGAAAATAGTCTCAGCACTATTTTGGCTGAAGGTTTGGGTTATGACCGTTGCCAAGTGGGCGTAGTGACTAATATCGAACCAGAGAAACACTACGGTGAGCATTATCTAGAAACGCCAGAGCAAGTTTGCAATGTGGTGCGCACGCAAGTCGATGTGGTGTTGAGTAGTGGTGTAGCAGTGTTGAATGCAGAAGATTTATTAGTAGTTAACATGGCCGAATTGTGTGACGGCGAAGTGATTCTATTTGCACAAGATTCAACATCGCCTGCGATTGAAGCGCATTTGCAAGCAGGCGGCAGAGCTGTGTTGATCAATGATGGCTGCATTGCATTAGCTTCTGCCAGTCAGCAAATATTGCTGACTAAATTAGCCGCACTACCATTTTTGCAGGTGGCTCAAAAAGATGCTGTAAAAGATACTCCAGAAAATACTCAAGTGATGTCCTTATTGGCCGCAATAGGTGCTGCATGGGCGCTAGGTATTTCTGCTGAGATTATAAGTGCGGGCATCGAAACTTTTGAAGTTAAACCTACTGAAGCAAACTGATTTGAAGCAGATGAATAGTCTGATCATAAATATGTTGTGTATAAAAACAAGGAAAATTGTTTGATGGAAGTCTCACGTATTCGTGCACTGCGCGGCCCTAATCTTTGGAGTCGGCATACCGCCATTGAAGCTGTTGTAAACTGTAGCGAGTTGGAATGCAATATTGCCAATATTAGCGGTTTTGAATCACGCCTGCGTGCGCGATTTCCAGAAATTGGCCCATTACAATTAGCGGGCCACGAAGAGGCGGTTTCTTTAGCGCATGTCTTGCAGTTGGCCGCGCTAGCGCTACAAGCGCAATCAGGCTGTCCAGTGACTTTCAGCCGAACTGCGGCTACGCCAGAGCCGGGCGTGTATCAAGTGGTGATTGAGTATACTGAAGAGGCGGTTGGGCGGCAGGCGCTTAACTTGGCGATTCACCTTTGCCAATCAGCGGTTGCCAATGCGCCTTTTGAGCTTGCTACGGCCTTAGCCCAGCTCAAAGATTTAGATGAAGATGTGCGTTTGGGGCCGAGTACCGGCGCTATTGTAGATGCTGCAATCAGCCGAGGTATCCCATTCAGACGTCTAACTGAAGGTAGTTTGGTGCAGTTTGGTTGGGGCAGTAAGCAACGCCGCATACAAGCGGCCGAAACCGATAATACTAGTGCCATTGGCGAAGCGATTGCACAAGATAAAGAATTAACCAAAAGACTACTCGATGCTGCTGGCGTGCCTGTGCCAGCTGGGCGCGAAGTCGCCGATATTGAAGATGCTTGGTTAGCGATGACCGAAATTGCTGGGCCGGTGGTAGTGAAACCTAAAGATGGTAATCAGGGCAAAGGCGTTACAGTCAATATTAATAGCCGTGAACAATTAAATATCGCTTATGCCGCTGCTGCCGAAATTAGCGAAGAAGTGTTGATCGAGCGATTTATTCCTGGCAGTGATTTCCGCTTTTTAGTCGTCGGCAATAAATTGGTTGCGGCCGCTAGGCGTGAGCCGCCATTGGTCATTGGTGATGGCGTACAAAGCGTTCGTCAATTAGTCGACCAAGTGAATTCAGACCCGCGCCGTGGCGCAGGACATGCCACTTCATTAACCAAAATTCGGATTGATGATATTGCGCTAGCCAGCTTGGCAGCACAAAACTTTACTGTTGATAGTGTGCCAAATAAAGGTGCCCGTGTGGTATTACGAAGCAATGCCAATTTAAGCACAGGTGGTACTGCCACCGACGTGACTGACGATGTACATCCTGATTTGGCGGCCAGCGCAGTCGCGGCCGCAATCATGATAGGTTTAGATATTTGTGGTGTCGATGTGGTGTGCGATAGCGTGCAACGCTCGCTAGAAAAACAAGGTGGCGGCGTCGTTGAAGTGAATGCGGCACCAGGTTTGCGTATGCATTTGCAACCATCATTCGGCAAAGGCCGTCCAGTTGGCGAGGCTATAATTTCTAGCATGTTTGCAGCCGGAGACAATGGCCGTATTCCAGTGCTGACGGTTGCTGGCACTAACGGCAAAACCACAACAGTCCGCTTAATTGCTCATATTCTGACTTGTCAGGGTTTGAGAGTGGGTATGACTAACTCTGATGGTGTTTATATTCAAGGTAAACGTATTGATACCGGCGATTGCAGTGGACCAAAAAGCGCACGTAATGTATTGATGCATCCTGATGTTGATGCGGCGGTTTTTGAGACCGCACGAGGCGGTGTGTTGCGTGAAGGTTTAGCGTTTGACCGCTGTGATGTCGCAGTGGTAACGAATATCGGCATGGGCGATCATTTAGGTTTAAGTTTTATCACAACGGTAGAAGATTTGGCCGTGGTCAAACGTGTGGTTGTGCAAAATGTTTCACCTGATGGAGTGGCTGTGCTCAATGCGGCTGACCCGATGTCGGCGGTTATGGCGAGCGCCTGTCCGGGTTCAGTCACGTTCTTTGCGCTTGATCGCAATCATTCCATTATGGCTACGCATAGAGCGCAAGGTCGTCGTGTAGTTTATGTGGAAAACGGCCATATTGTGGCGGCGCAACATCAAGATGAGCATCATATTGATTTAGCTGATATTCCAATTACAAGAAACGGTAGCATAGGTTTTCAGGTTGAAAATGTAATGGCGGCAGTCGCTGCGGCTTGGGCGATTAACGTCGATTGGCATTTGATTCGCAAAGGCGTGGCTAGCTTTATTAGTGATGCGCAAACAGCACCCGGCCGCTTTAACTTTTTTGATTATCGCGGCGCTAGTGTGATTGCCGATTATGGTCATAACCCTGATGCGATTTTGGCATTGGTAGCTGCGGTGGATAGTATTCCTGCTAAGAAACGTTTGGTAGTGATTAGCGGCGCTGGCGATAGGCGTGATGTTGATATTAGCCGTCAAACTGAAATTTTAGGCGATGCTTTCGATGAGATTATTTTGTACCAAGACCAATGTCAACGCGGTCGTGCCGATGGCGAGGTATTGAAGCTGCTACAACAAGGCTTGAATAATGCTAAGCGAGCCAAAAAAGTAGATGAAATTACTGGCGAATTTTTAGCGATTGATACCGCACTGGCTAAATTACAGCCAGGTGATTTATGCCTGATTTTAATTGATCAAGTTGATGAAGCACTGGCACATATTGCTCAGCGCGTTGCTAAAAGCTGAGTTTTAATCTAAATATAGCCACTACAAAAAGCCGCATTCGTGCGGTTTTTTGCTTTTTATGCCATTTAAACCCCCTAACATCTTGTTTTCAAATAAAACGAGCGCGTGTGTTTGGTCGCATTGGTTTGGTGTGTGAGGTATAATTTCGTTTTTAGATTTTAGCTATTATTTAACCTATGCCAATATACGATTTTCAATGTAGCAG
>JBEDKX010000004.1:0-15309 GCA_041171965.1 Pseudomonadota bacterium
GCGTAAATGGGTTAGCTTTTGGTCTATTAGACCTGCAGCAATCAAACTTTTACCCATTCAGCAGCGCTAGCCATCCATCGATCTAAATGTTTTTCCACTTCGGCCGGATATTCTTTTAACAATCTATCAGCCAGCGTTTTAGCTTTTTCTAATAATGCGGCATCGCGGTTCAAATCGGCGATTTTTAGCATAGGCACGCCACTTTGTCGCACGCCGAGAAACTCGCCGGGGCCACGTAAGTTTAAATCAGCCTGCGCAATGGCAAAGCCATCGTTACTTTCGTAAATCACTTTCAAACGCGCTCGTGCCGTTTCAGAAAGTTTGTTTTGATAAAGCAGAATACAGGCACTTTTTGCCGCGCCCCTGCCCACGCGGCCACGTAACTGATGTAACTGGCTCAAACCCATGCGTTCGGCGTGTTCTATGACCATTAAACTCGCGTTAGGCACATCTACGCCGACCTCAATCACCGTAGTAGCTACTAATAACTGTAAATCAGCCGCGCTGAATGCTGCCATCACCGCCTGCTTTTCTGCAGATTTCATACGGCCATGCACTAAACCGATATTTAACTCAGGAAATTCGCTTTGCATCAAAGCGAATGTGTCATTCGCGGTTGCCAGTTGCAACGCTTCAGACTCCTCAATCAGCGGGCATACCCAATAAGCTTGATTGCCTTGCGCACAAGATTCTCGCACGCGCTGCAAAATTTCATCGCGGCGCGAGTCTGACACCAGCTTAGTTACAATCGGCGTGCGTCCGGGTGGCAATTCATCGATCACCGACACATCCAAATCTGCGTAATAACTCATGGATAAGGTGCGCGGAATCGGCGTGGCTGTCATCATCAGCTGGTGCGGTTCAGGCTGGCCTTTTTGCCGTAATGCCAAACGCTGCTGTACGCCAAAGCGGTGTTGCTCATCAATAATCGCCAGTCCTAAGTTTTTGAATTGCACCGCTTCTTGAAATAAAGCATGCGTGCCTATCACAAATTGCGCGCGGCCATTCGCCATAGATTCTAGCGAGGCAGTGCGATCTTTTTTAGATTGACTGCCGGTTAGCCAGGCAATTTGAATATTAAGCGGCGTTAGCCAGCCCAACATTTTTCGATAATGTTGCTCAGCCAAAATTTCAGTTGGCGCCATTAATGCCACCTGCCAACCGCTTTCTATACTTTGTAGCGCCGCCATGCATGCGACTATCGTTTTGCCACTGCCAACATCGCCCTGCAATAGACGTTGCATTGGGTGCGGCTGGGTTAAATCGCGTTCTATTTCAAGCGCCACTTTTTGCTGCGCTTGCGTTAAAGCAAATGGCAGACTTTTTAGCAAACCTGAGACCAATTGTTTAGAAGGCTTAAACTGTGGCGCACTTACACTACGTCGTCGTGCATAGTGCTTACGCATAGAAAGCTGTTGTGCGAGTAGTTCATCAAAAGCAAGCCGCTGCCAAGCTGGCGTTGTTTTTTCTTCTAGTGCATGTAAATCAACTTCTGGAGGCGGATTGTGCAAATCTCGCAGACTGTCAGCAAAACTAGGAAAATTAAACGCTTGGTAAATGCTAGCGGGTAAAGTTTCATTAAGCACATTTTGCTTTAAGGCAATGGCAATGGCTTTACGCAAACTGCCTTGCGTAAGCCCAGCAACCGTAGGATAAACTGGGGTTAGAGTTTCTGCCACCATGGTTTTTTCACCCACCGCTTTACAAGTTGGATGCACGATTTCATAACCAAAATAACCGCTACGTATTTCACCATAAACACGTAGTTTATTACCTACTTTAAGCGCAGCAATTTGGCTAGGGTAAAAATGCAAAAAACGCAAAGTGAGCTGGCCACTGGCGTCTTCTAGTCTGGCGATTAAAGCTTTTCGAGGCTTGTACGTCACCTCAACATGCACAATTTCACCCTCCACCTGCGAGGCTTCGCCGGCGCGTAAATCTCGCACGGCGGTAATATGCGTTTCATCAATATAGCGCAGCGGCAGATGAAGCAATAAGGCTTGAATGTTATGAATACCCAGCTTAGCTAGGTTAGCGACTAGCGGCTTGCTGAAGGCTTTTATTTCGGAAAGCATCGTCATACTAACTAGTGGCTTTTCAGCCAGGCGATAACTTGCGATGCATTTTCATTCGGTGGAAAAATAGGATAAAAAACTTTTTGGATAATATTTTGCTCTGCAATAATTGTTAGTCGCTTATAAAGCAAGAGTCCATCCGCTTTAAATACCGGTAAATTCAAAGTATTTTTTAGTTGAAAATCACTGTCACTCAATAAATCAAAAGGCAAGTGTAATCGATTTTTGAGCTCTAGTTGGTAATCGCTTGGTTGCGAGCTTAATCCGTAAACCATAGCATTTAATTGCAGCAACTCGTCATAGTGATTAGCAAAGTCGCATGCTTGTGGAGTGCATCCTCTGGCACCTGGAATTTCATCCCAACCTTCTGGCAAAGCGATTTCAGGCTGGCCAGTGAGCGGATAAACGTAAATAACAAGTTTATTTTGAATACCGGTCAAATTAACTGTGGCACCATTTGTTGAAGTTAACATTATAGATGGCAAGCACATGCCTTCTAAATGTGCGGCCATGCCATCATCAATCGGGACCGGCAAGCCTTCAGGTAAAACATTTAACGACTTAATCATGTATGACTATTGAGCGGGCTTTTTAGCAACACTAGCAATATTACCTTTACTGCGATTAATTCTCACCACATCGGGAATTTTACGTAAGCCGCGCATTAGGTCGGCCAAGTGAATGCGGTTTTTAACTTGCACAGTAAAATATAGATTCGCATAGGCGCTACCGTCGGCTTCTTCTACACTCACATTGTCAATATTAGAACCCGCATCGGCTATGCCAGAGGCAATTTTAGCCAACATGCCAGGCTGATTGGCCACAGTAAGATTCAGGTTGGTTTTGAAAAGCTTATCGCTATCTGGCTCCCACTCAACATCCAGCCATTTATCTGGATCTAACTTGAATTTACTCACACTAGGGCAATCATGGGTGTGAATGACTAAGCCTTTATCTTTATTGATAAAGCCTAAAATTGGGTCGCCAGGAATAGGCCGGCAACATTGGGCAAATTGTACCGCCATGCCTTCAGTGCCGTGAATCGTAATGGTATCTAACGACCTAGCGGGCAACTTGGTGTGTTTTTCTAAATTCTCATCTGTCATGGCTAACAATTGATGCGCCACCATCACATTTTGACGCTTGCCCAAGCCAATGTCGGTCAAAATTTCAGATTTTTTCTTAACGCCGTAATCGCGAATCAGCTTTTGCCAATGCACCTCGGTAATTTGGTTTGGCTCTACATGCAGCGCACGCAAGGCTTTATTAAGTAAACGCTCACCCAAATGACCAGACTCAGTGGATTGCTGTGATTTCAAGAAGTGGCGGATATGCGCCCGCGCCCTGCCCGTCACCACATAATTTAGCCATGCAGGATTAGGCTTTGCCAGTGCGCCAGTGATAATTTCCACATGGTCGCCATTATGCAGCTCAGTACGTAATGGCGCTAAATCTTGATTGATGCGCACAGCCACACAGGAATTACCGACATCAGAATGTACCGCATAAGCAAAATCCACTGCGGTAGCACCTTTTGGTAAAGCCAAAATCTTACCTTTTGGAGTAAATACATAGACTTCGTCTGGAAACAGATCAATTTTAAGATGCTCAAGGAAATCCAGTGAATCTGCACTTTCACTTTGAATTTCTAACAAGCGCTGCAACCATTGGTGCGTTTGTTGCTGCAATGCGGTTAATTGGGCATCACTCGCTTTATATAACCAATGCGCGGCCACGCCGGCATCGGCAATATTGTGCATTTCAGCACTACGAATCTGCACCTCTATGGGCGTACCAAATGGTCCAAATAAAGTAGTATGTAAGGACTGATAACCGTTAGCCTTAGGAATCGCAATATAGTCTTTGAACTTACTTGGAATTGGCTTGTAAAGCCCATGTAGCGCACCTAATGCCAGATAACAGCTACTTAAATCTTTAACCACCACTCTAAAACCGTAAATGTCATAAATTTGTGAAAATGCCGTGGTTTTGCCCGACATTTTTTTGTAGATACTGTAAAGATGCTTTTCGCGACCTGAAACTTCAGCTTCAATATTGAGGCTAAGCAATTGCTGTTTGATTGAATCAAGAATTTTGCTGACAACTTCTTTACGATTACCGCGCGCCGCTTTAACTGCCTTGGAAATCGCGCTATAGCGCATCGGATATAAGTATTTAAAACTTAAATCTTCCAGCTCTTGATAAATGGCGTTAAGGCCTAGCCGATTGGCAATGGGCGCATAAATATCCAGTGTTTCCTTGGCAATTAGCCTTTGCTTTTCTGGCCGCATTGCCTCTAAGGTTTGCATATTATGCAAACGGTCAGCCAACTTAACTAAAATCACCCGCACATCTTGCGACATAGCCAGCAACATTTTTCTAAAGTTTTCTGCCTGCGCCTGACTTGCACTTTGAAACTCAATTTTATCTAGCTTAGTAACGCCATCGACTAACTCTGCCACTTGTTGGCCGAATATCTCTTTGATATCACCGGCAGTGATAGGCGTATCTTCGACTACATCATGTAATAAAGCCGCCATAATGGTCGGCATATCTAGGTGTAATTCCGCCAAAATACAGGCGACTGATACCGGATGAATAATATACGGCTCACCAGTTTTGCGCACCACGCCATCATGCGCTTTAAAGGCGTAGCGATAGCCTTCCCAAACTTGAGCTATATCTTGTGGTTTTAAATACTGCTTAAGACGTAAAGTTAAGGCCGAGTCCTCACTGTCCGCAGGCAGCAAGGGAGCCAAAGCTAATTTTTCTGAGCCTAGTTTATCTAATCCTAGTTTGGTTGCGCTAGACTTTGATAATTCCGCTGCGTGATTTGTTGCGGGGTTGGACATGACATTTTCACTGCAATGTATATTTGAGCTTGTTATAAGTTTGCTTGGTTAATTGCGCTTAAATTCGCTTTAAAATTTCTACGCCAATTTTACCAGCAGCAATTTCACGTAAAGCAAGCACAGTTGATTTATCACGCAATCCTGCAGTGTTAATTTGCGGCTCTGCACCGTTATGAATTTGGCGCGCGCGGTAAGCTGCAACTAAAGTTAACTCAAAGCGATTTGGGATTTTGTCTAAGCAATCATCTACTGTAATACGTGCCATGATGGTGTTTCCTATTAATTTTTAAGTATTAAATAATCTATTAAGTTACGTGAGCGCTTTAATTAAGCTGGCGTAACGTTGCATCTGCAGGCTAATTGCTAGCCGCTGTGTACGAATAATTGCGCTAAGATCTTGTAGCGCAACATTAAAATCATCATTGATTGTAACATAATCGAACTCACTCACATGAGCCATTTCAGCACGAGCGGCTGCCACTCGCTTAGCAATCGTCTCGGCACTATCTTGCCCGCGACCATTAAGCCTCTGCTCTAAAGCCTCGACAGATGGGGGTAACACAAAAATACTAATCGCTTGCGGATACAAAAGGCGCACTTGTGCTGCGCCCTGCCAATCGATTTCTAAGATCACATCAAAACCGGCTTTTAGTGGTGCGTCGACTGCAGATTGTGAGGTGCCATAGCGCGCACCATGCACTTCTGCACACTCTAAAAACTGCCCTTGCGCTAACATTTGTAAAAACGTCGTTTCATCTACAAAATGATAATCCAACCCATCTACTTCGCGAGGACGCGGCTGACGCGTGGTATGCGAAATAGAAAGCTTCAACTGCGTATTTTCTTCACGCAGCGCCTTGATTAAGCTAGTTTTACCTGCACCAGAGGCCGCTGAAATTATAAATAAGTTACCCAGTATCATGTTTAATCAACATCCTTAATGCGTACAATTTAATCAGTGCCAAATAATACCATTATGCATAAATGCTGATGCATAAAATTAGTAATTCCACTTAAAAACTTCATGCAATAGACTCTCGATAAAAACCGGACTAGCGGTACAATAAAAAACCTCAAGCTAGACTGGAAAAACTGCTAATCCGAGACTAAGTTGAGGCTGTACTACAATACTTTTAACTATTAATTTCTTGCTTAGGCAAGGTCAAAGCGATCAAGATTCATGACTTTAGTCCAAGCTAGCACGAAATCATGCACGAATGCCTGCTGCGCATCAGCAGAAGCATAGACTTCAGCAATGGCACGGAGCTGAGAGTTAGACCCGAAAACAAGATCAACCACGGTAGCCGTCCATTTAACTTCCCCTGAAACACGATCAAGCCCTTCCAACACTTCTTTCGCAGCGGCTGACTTCTGCCACTTTGTCTTCATGTCTAATAAATTCACGAAAAAGTCATTAGACAAGGTATCGGCTTGCTTAGTAAATACACCGTGTTGCGCTTGGCCGACATTTGCATTTAATGCGCGCATACCGCCGATCAAAACTGTCATTTCGGGTGCGGTAAGCGTCATTAGACTGGCTTTATCCAATAACAACTCGGCCACATGGCCTTCGTATCCTTTACGCACATAATTGCGGAAGCCATCTGCAATTGGCTCTAGTACAGAAAATGAATCGACATCCGTCTGTGCTAGCGTTGCATCTGTGCGGCCCGGTGAAAAAGGAACCTTAACTTCTTGTCCGGCTTTTTTAGCCGCAGCTTCGATAGCTGCAACACCACCAAGCACGATGATGTCAGCTAGTGACACCAACTTGTTAGCTGTTTGCACGCTATTGAACTGATTTTGTATGGCTTCTAATTTTGGCAAGACCTTTGCAAGTTCTGCCGGCTGATTCACTTCCCAGTCTTTCTGCGGCGCTAGTCGTAAGCGAGCGCCATTTGCGCCACCACGTTTGTCGCTACCGCGGAAAGTTGACGCTGAAGCCCATGCTGTCGTAACAAGTTGCGAGATGCTAAGACCAGACGAAAGTATCATTGTTTTCAATCGTTCAATATCTTGCTCATCAACCAAGATATGATTCGCTGCCGGTACTGGGTCTTGCCAGATTTGTTCTTCTTTAGCCACAAGTGGGCCAAGATAACGAGATAATGGTCCCATGTCACGATGCGTTAATTTGTACCAAGCCTTGGCGAACACTTCTGCAAATTCCTGAGGATTTTGGTAAAAGTGACGAGAAATTTTCTCGTAGGCTGGATCCATTCTAAGGGCAAGATCGGCGGTCGACATCATGGGCGCATGACGCTGTGCTGGGTCATGCGCATCTGGTACGGTATCAGCACCAGCGCCATTTTTTGGTGTCCATTGCTGGGCGCCCGCTGGACTCTTAGTGAGCTCCCAATCGTATTTAAAAAGTATATCAAAGTAGTCATTGTCCCAATTAGTTGGGTTAGTGGTCCATGCACCTTCCAAACCGCTAGTGATGGTATCGACACCTTTGCCGCTGCCGAAACTGCTTATCCAGCCTAGACCTTGCTCTTCAATGCCAGCTCCTTCTGGCTCTGGCCCAACATACTTGCTTGGATCAGCCGCGCCATGACATTTACCGAAGGTGTGTCCACCGGCCACTAGCGCTACAGTTTCCTCGTCATTCATTGCCATACGCGCAAAGGTTTCACGAATATCCCGTGCCGATGCCACTGGATCTGGATTGCCATTCGGGCCCTCTGGATTTACATAGATTAGACCCATTTGCACAGCCCCAAGCGGATTCTCTAATTCACGGTCACCGGTATAGCGCTTATCGCCCATCCACTCGGCTTCAGGTCCCCAATAAATTTCTTCTGGCTCCCAAACATCTACTCGACCACCAGCAAATCCAAAAGTCTTAAATCCCATCGAATCTAATGCAACGGTACCCGCGAGCACCATTAGATCTGCCCAAGAAATTTTACGGCCATATTTCATTTTAATGGGTAGAAGTAAACGTCGCGCTTTGTCTAGATTGCCATTATCTGGCCAGCTATTCAGCGGTGCAAAACGTTGTGAACCTGCTCCTGCGCCACCACGACCATCGGCAATACGATATGTGCCTGAACTATGCCAAGCCATACGGATAAAAAATGGGCCATAGTGACCATAATCTGCTGGCCACCACTCCTGAGAATCTGTCATTAGGACATGCAGATCTTTGACTACCGCATTCAGGTCTAAACTCTTAAATGCTTCAGCATAGTTGAAGTCCGCACCCATAGGATCCAAGTGCGGAGAGTTTTGATTTAGTAATTTTAAGTTTAACTGGTTGGGCCACCAGTCTGCATTAGTTGAGGCTCCAGCGACTGCATTTTTTGCTACGCCGCTCGAGAATGGGCATTTTGCTTCGTTAGTCATGAATATCTCCTTTGTGTGCTTGTTAAAGTGTTTTTTGGTTGATTATTTGAATAATGAATTAATAATAAATGTCAAAAATGACTGCATTATTTTCTACTGAGAAAGCGCGAAGTTAGCCAGCATTTCCATTGCCGAATCTGCTTCGCCGTTTAGATGTAAGGTATCTAACAAGCTACTGAGTATTTTTTGTGCCATAGCGCCTCCTTATTTATTTAATTAATTGCCAATGAACCTATGATAAGCATTAAATATCAATAGGTATAGTTGAATGTTCAAATGCTATTGATATGCTAAACTTATCGTAAATATTAAATGTGTAGGAGTTCTGCGTGACATTAAGTGAATTAAGATTTGTAATAGCCGTTTCAAAAGAAAGAAATTTTAGGCGTGCCGCTGAAAAATGCTTTGTGAGCCAACCAGCGCTGAGTTTGGCGATAAAAAAATTAGAAGAGGACTTAGGTGTTTTAATTTTTGAACGCAGTCGCACCGACGTTAGCCCAACACCGATAGGCGAGCAGATTATTGAGCAGGCGATTCGTGCCGTTGAAGAAGTAGCGCATATTAGAGAAATTGCCAAGCAAGGTAATAATCAACTGGGAAGCGCATTCAGGCTAGGCCTGATCTACTCAGTAGGTCCGTATTTGCTGCCAGAAATTATTCCGATATTGCGCGAAACCGCGCCGGGGATGCCGTTGGATGTTGAAGAGAACTTGACCGCACAATTAGAATCTCAACTAAAAAGTGGCGTGATTGACGCCGCAGTTGTAGCGCTACCTTTTGACGTACCTGGCATTAAAACCATGCCACTTTATGATGAGCACTACGTGGTAATGGTGCCAATTAATCATCGCTGGGCAGGCAGAAAAGAAATTGATGCCGCTGAGCTTATTGATGAAAATGTTTTACTGCTTAATAGTGGCCATTGTTACAGCCATCAAGTTTTACTGGCCTGCCCAGATCTATCGCGTAAAGGTCAGGTGTTGCAAGGTAATTCCTTAGAGACAATCCGTAATATGGTTGCTTCAAATTTAGGCATTACTGTATTGCCTTGTAGTGCGGCCACTGGGCGCTATGTAAGCGCCAACCCTTTGGTGAAGATTATTCCATTTTCTAAGCCAGTACCTGCGCGTCGGATTGCCTTGGCATGGCGTAAAAGTTATGCCAGAGAGCTAGCGGTTAATTGTATTGCTGATGCGATCAAAGCCATTAAATCTGAATGTTTACAGCAGATTAAGTAAATTTTTCATGCAATAGCTAGGCTAATAGGCAACTGATTGAGTTAGTGACAGCGTAGAAACGCAAAAAAGACGCCTAAGCGTCTTTTTTTGTATGAATTTAAAAATTCAAACTTATTTATTCATTACGTACATTGTAACTTCGAAACCGAAACGCATTTCAGTAGCAGCTGGTGTTGTCCACATGTTAATTCTCCTAAAGTTAATTATTAAGTACATTTCACAATTCAAATAATATAGAACTATTAAAATAAACAACTATGTAAAGTGATTAAATAACAGTCATGATTTTCATTAGCGTTATTCATTAGAAGATTTACGACAATTTAGTAGCTAACAAATACTCGATATCCCGCCACGGCAATACCTTGCGAGGTCATAGCAAGCTTCACTTTAACGACTGCACCTGCAGCTAAACCAAGCGCAATATCAGTCTTGGCCGGCAAATACTCAATCGGCTTAAAAATACGACGTAATTTAGGCTTATCTTCAACATCGGTCAGCGTAAGCTCTAAATTTGGATATGCCTGATAGAAGCCAGCCTGATTGATTAAAGTCGTTGATAGGCGCATGACGCCAGCGTGCTCAGCATCCTCCTGAATATCGGAGTCATCAATCAAAATAAACTCAATTTTTTTTGGCAAATCGATACTACAGCCAATTTTTTCGCAAACCTGCACTAAGCGTGGCTTGATATTTGGATAGTACATCGCAATTTGGTGGCGTAAAAAATATACGCTCTGCGCTACCGCCGTTAAGAACATTAGCACTAACAATAGCCATAACAAAACTGGAGATTTTTTAGTCCTTAGTGACGGTGTTGCTTGTCCTGCTAAGTAATCATGCTGATCAGCCTGAACTTCAATCGCTGGTGCGTTTGTAATTTGTTCTTCAGTCGTGGATAGGCTTGTATAAATTGCTTCGGATAAGTCTGGCGCGATGACTGCATCAATTCCAAGTATCTTTTCATGATGCTCAGATTGGCCTTCAATGCTAACTATCTGCTCTGCTGCGTTAAACACATGCAAGCAATGACCACAACGCACAGCGCCATCATGCTGGTTAAGCTGCTCTTCGGTGACAATAAATTGTGTTTGGCAGGCAGGGCAATAGGTTATGGATTGCATTTCTTAGTACCGGTCAGCAGCACCCAAGCGTCCATATATTGCGCGGGTGCCATATCAAACCATTCGGCATAAATGGCAGAAACTGCCGACTCTTGCTCTTTTAATATGCCAGATAAAGCGATTTTACCGCCCGCTTTGCATGACTTTGCCAGCGCTGGGGCTAACACGCTTAATGCGCTAGATAGAATATTGGCCACTACAATATCAAATTCCTGCGATTGATATTTACTGGCATGATAAAACTCAGCAGTGACGGCATTTTGCTCGGCGTTATACAAGCTAGATTGAATTGCTTGTGCATCTATATCAGTACCTATTACATTGCCAGCGCCTAGTTTTTTAGCGGCAATGGCTAAAATACCTGAGCCGCAACCGTAATCTAATACGCTCTGATTGGCAGATACCGTTTGCGTAAGCCAAGCTAAACAAAGATGCGTCGTTGGATGACTGCCAGTACCAAATGCCAAACCCGGATCCAGCACAATATTAAGCGCATCGGCATTAGGCGCACTATGCCACGTAGGGACTATCCATAAATTATCGGTGATTCGAATTGGATCAAACTGAGATTGCGTAGCGCGCACCCAGTCTTGTTCCTGGATAATTTCAGTCGAATAAGGCAACGCATTAAAGCCGGTTTTTTTTGCCAAATCGGCCATGATCTTAGTAATATCAACGCCTTCATCAAATAGCGCGCTGACTAAATTTTGCTGCCAAATTCCCGGCGGTGGATCACCAGGTTCGCCAAAAATTGGTTGCTCATCCACGGTCTCCGCATTGGCATCTTCAATAATGGCCGAGAGTGCGCCTATTGACATCAGCGTATCGCTAATTAAATCAGCTGTATTATCCTGCGCTTCAATTTTTAACGATACCCAAGCCATGCTTACCCTACTTATTAATTTTAGTACTTGTTATTTACTAACCTAACAGCGTTTAGCTAGGCAGCTTCAAGGCAATCACGCTTGTATTTAACTGATTACTTATTGTAAATACCAAGCTTTTGTTCAAGGTAATGAATGCTGGTACCACCGGCGTGAAACGCTGCGTCGGCCATTAAATCGGCATGAAGCGCAACATTGGTATTAATACCATCTATCATCATTTCAGATAAAGCAATGCGCATACGTGCAATCGCTTGGTCGCGCGTATCGCCATAAGTAATCAACTTGCCTATCATAGAATCGTAATGCTGAGGCACTGTGTAACCTGCGTAGGCATGTGTATCTATCCGTACACCAGGGCCGCCCGGCATGTGAAACTTGTTAATTTTGCCTGGTGAAGGCACAAAGCTGTACGGATCTTCCGCATTAATACGGCACTCAATGGCATGGCCTTTAAGCACAATATCTTTTTGACGAAATTTAAGTTTCTCACCCGCCGCGACAAAAATTTGCTGTTGCACTAAATCAATGCCAGTAATCATTTCGGTAACGGTATGCTCAACTTGCAATCGCGTATTCATTTCAATGAAATAAAACTCATTGTTTTCATACAAAAATTCAAAAGTACCCACACCGCGATATTTAATTTTACGGCAGGCTTCAGCACAGCGCTCACCGATTTTGTCACGTAAACGCGCGTTTAATAATGGCGCTGGCGCTTCTTCAATGATTTTTTGGTGGCGGCGTTGCATAGAGCAATCACGTTCGCCTAAAAATACCGCATTGCCATGCTGATCGGCTAATACTTGAATTTCAATATGGCGTGGCTTTTCAAGGTATTTTTCCATATAAACCACTGGGTTACCAAAAGCCGCTTGCGCTTCTGCTTTGGTCATATTCACTGATGCGATTAACGCAGCCTCGGTATGCACCACGCGCATACCACGACCGCCACCACCACCAGCCGCTTTAATAATGACTGGGTAGCCAACCTCTTTCGCTGCCTTGATAATTTCTGCTGGATCGTCAGACAAAGCGCCTTCTGAACCGGGTACGCATGGCACACCAGCTTTTCTCATCGCATCTTTGGCTGAAACTTTATCACCCATCAAACGAATAGTTTCCGCTTTTGGACCAATAAATACAAAACCGCTTTGCTCTACGCGTTCGGCAAAATCTGCATTTTCAGATAAAAAACCGTAACCTGGGTGGATAGCTTGCGCATCAGTTACTTCAGCGGCACTAATCACCGCAGGAATATTCAGATAACTTTGACTAGACGCTGCTGGACCAATACAAACAGATTCATCTGCCAGCTTTACGTATTTAGCTTCGCGATCAGCTTCAGAGTGAACGGCAACCGTTCTAATACCAAGTTCGCGACAAGCGCGTTGCACACGCAAGGCGATTTCGCCGCGGTTTGCAATTAAAATTTTGTCAAACATAGCCATATGATTAAAACCCCGTGCTTAAGCGATAATAAATAACGGTTCGCCGTATTCAACGGCAAGGCCGTTATCGACTAAGATTTTTTTAACCACACCGGCTTTATCTGACTCAATTTCGTTGAGCAGCTTCATAGCCTCAATAATACAAAGCGTATCGCCAATGGCAACCGTATCACCGACCTCAACAAAAGCTTTTGAATCAGGTGAAGCTGAACGGTAAAAAGTACCCACCATAGGTGAGTTAACTGCATGACCTTCTTCAACCACAGGCGCGTCAACCGCCACCGCAGCTGGTAGCGCTTGGCCCAATGGCGCTGCGGCATATTGCATAGGCGCATATTGTTGTTGCATAGGCATATTATTAGAAATGAAATTGCGGCTAATACGTACCTTTTCACCATCTTCAGTGAGTTCAAGCTCGGCAATGCCGGATTCTTCAACCAGATCAATTAACTTTTTAAGTTTGCGTAAATCCATAATAACCTCTAAAAATCTTGTAAAAATATGACTAAAAGCGATATAAACGACCATATCGCAGACTGAATTAATTGCTTTTTAATTACACGATATCGTTACGATTGATTTGCTCGATGGCGTAATCCAGCGCTAAAAAATAGCCTTGCGCGCCTAAACCGCTGATTACACCAACAGCAATATCGGTAAAATATGAGTGATGCCTAAACGCTTCCCGCGCGTAAACGTTGGATAAATGCACTTCAATAAACGGCACTTTAACGGCACTTAATGCGTCACGCATCTGTAGCTAAGGCTTGAATTTTAGTCACTAACTCACCCTCAAAATTGCTTTGATAAGTTTCCAAGGCAATATTGGCTAGCTTGGCTTTATCTGCCAGCGTTTGGTTAATAGCGGCCAGTGTCACATTGCCATAATGTGCAGGCTCGCGTAGGCCAAGCAAATTAAGGTTTGGGCCGTGCAATACTAAAATAGATTTAGCCGGCATGACACACCAGTTTTTTGACCAGTTTTTTCGATAAATTGCGGGTACTCATAAACGCGAGTTTGCCGAAGTTAACTGGTTTTGTCCAGTAAATTTAGTACAATTAAACGAAATTAGGCTAGATTAACTATTTAAGTGATTGATATTAATCACTTAAAGCCTAGCCAGCAAACAATGCAGTTTATGGCGTTAATAAAGGCTTTAAGCTGGCTAATATTAAGGCTTTATTAATCCGGCCAAAAAAAGTTTTAACAACGCTACCATCCGGCTTAATAATCACCGTATATGGCAAAATGCCTTTGTCGTTACCTAAATTAGCGGTTAAATTCATGCCGTCATTTTCAGCGGCAAATAAAGGATAACTAACAGGCGTCGCCTGTGAAAACTCTTTTACCAAGGCTAATTCGTCTACCGCTACGCCTAACACTACGACATTTTTACTTTTGTATTCTTCATACAATTGAGAAAGCTCAGGCATTTCTTCACGGCAAGGCGAACACCAAGTGGCCCAAAAATTGAGCACAATTATTTTACCTTGGTATTGGCTAAGTGCTTGGCTGACGCCGTTTTCATAATGGCGAAGCCTAGCGCTATGGTTACCGCCAAATAAGCGATTGCTGATAATATTTTTTTTAACATTTTTGTGTTGAAACCTCATGGTTTGCCGGTGCGGCAATACAGTAGTCGCGCTTGGCCAGCGTTGCAGTAAAGCGCGCTACATTTTGAAAACCAACGGTTTTTACTGACGATATTAACTTGCCATGACCATCAAAAAAAACAATGCCGGGCGGGCCAAATAAGACAAAGCGCTTAAGCAACGCCTTATCTTCTTCAGTATTAGCCGTCACATCGACTTGTAGTAGCGTCGTATTTGCCAGTAATTGTTGTATCTTAGTATCGCTAAAGGTTAGCTGCTCAAGCTCTTTACAGGCCACACACCAATCTGCGTAAAAATCCAGCATCACTGGCTTGCCGTTTGTTTCGGCTAACTTTTTATCTAACTCGCTAATATTTTTAATGCGCGTAAAAGCTAGTGAAGATACATTTTGCAATTGATTTACACTATTATTATTGGCCGCCAGACTGCTAGTAATACCGTTAAATGGCTGCAAGGCAGATTTTGCACCAGAAAGCGCGCCAATTAACAATGTGACGCCGAATATCAACAGAATTACCGCAATGCCTTTCCAAAATTTGGCAAAACCATTGGCATGGGCTGGCAGATTATCTAGGGCGTTTAGAAAAACTGCAGTCACAATTAACAGCGTTGCCCACAGCGCCAATTGAACACCGGTAGGAATAACTGGCGAAATTAGCCAAACAGCCATTGCCAACATCAGCACGCCAAAAAAGTGGCGCACGGCATTCATCCAATTACCAG
>JBEDKX010000005.1:0-10895 GCA_041171965.1 Pseudomonadota bacterium
CTTTAAGCGCATTCACTGAAGCTTTGATTAAAAATGCCAACATGGTGAGTTTTACGCCACGTTTTTCAGCATCAGCTTGCATCGACTTTCTGAAGTCTTCCAAGTCAGTAATATCAGCCTCGTCAAACTGCGTTACGTGCGGCGCAGTCACCCAGTTACGATGTAAATTTGCGCCTGAAAGTTTTTTAATCCGTGATAGCGGCTTGGTTTCAATGTCGCCAAATTTGCTGAAATCAATCACCGGCATGGCTAAAGTAGCCAAACTACCCAAACCTGCGCCCATGTTTTCTGTGCGCGGTTTAGCTAATTCACCTTTCACGTAGGCTTGCACATCTTGTTGCACAATGCGATTTTTGGCCGCGCTACCTTTAACAAAAGCTAAATTGACACCTAATTCACGGGCAAATTTACGCACCGATGGACTTGCGTGAGATGGCTTACCTGCGTCAACCACTGCACTTGCACCGACTGGTGCAGGTTGGTGTGCTGGCGCGATAGTTTTTGGTGGCTCTGGCGCTGGGCGGCTTGGCTCTGGAATATCCACTGTAACAGCCACTGCCTTCTCAGAGGCAGCGACCGCTTTTACTTCTACAGGCTTACTAGCCTTGTTTCAGTCACATCCATGGTCAAAATCAAACCACCTTGAGCAGCTTTATCGCCCACCTTCATTTTCACTTCTTTCACTACGCCAGCAAACGGCGAAGGAATATCCATCGAAGCTTTATCAGATTCCACGGTCATCAGGGAATCTTCTTTAGCGATTTCATCGCCTGCTTTTACTAATATTTCAATCACATCCACACTATCAAAATTACCGATATCTGGGACAAATACGTCTTGAATTGCCATCTGTGCGTCCTTTTAAACGGTAGTTGGGTTAGGCTTGTTAGCGTCTAACTTGTATTTAACAATCGCTTCAGTTACTTTACTTGCAGGCAATTTACCTTCATCTGCCAGTGCTTTAAGTGCGGCAACCACCACATAATACTTATCCACTTCAAAGAAGCTGCGTAGCGCTTCGCGGCTATCTGAACGGCCATAACCATCAGTGCCTAAAGCGACAAATTTACCAGGTACAAAGCCGGCAATTTGCTCAGCAAATGCTTTCATGTAATCGGTAGAAGCAATAGTTGGCCCTTGTGCGCCTTGCATCGCTTCAGCCACATAGCTTAAACGTTGTGGCTTTTCTGGGTTCAGCATATTCCAGCGTTCAGCATCTAAGCCATCTCTGCGCAATTCGTTGAAGCTGGTCACGCTCCAAACATCGGCCGCAACACCCCATTCTTTTTCTAACATTTCAGCCGCAGCAATCACTTCACGCAAGATTACGCCACTACCCATTAATTGTACTTTCTCGCCCTTAGCTTTTGATTTGCTAAAGTTATAAATACCTTTAAGGATGCCAGCCTCAGCGCCTTTTGGCATTTCTGGATGCGTGTAATTCTCGTTCATCAAGGTAATGTAGTAATACACATCTTCTTGATTTTGCACCATACGACGCAAGCCTTCTTGAATAATGACCGCTAATTCATAAGCAAAGGTTGGATCGTAAGAAATACAGTTAGGTATGGTCGCCGACATTAAATGGCTGTGACCATCTTCATGTTGCAAGCCTTCACCGTTTAACGTAGTACGACCAGCGGTAGCGCCAAGCAAGAAGCCACGCGCACGTGAATCGCCAGCGGCCCAAGCCAAATCGCCAATACGTTGAAAACCAAACATAGAATAGAAAATGTAGAACGGAATCATCTGCACGCCCGTGACTGAATATGACGTTGCCGCCGCCATCCAGCTAGAGAATGAACCCGCTTCGTTAATGCCTTCTTCTAAAATCTGACCATCTTTAGACTCTTTGTAATACATCACTTGGTCAGAATCCATAGGCTCATACAACTGACCTTGGCTGGCGTAAATACCCAACTGACGGAACATGCCTTCCATACCAAAAGTACGCGCTTCATCTGGCACGATAGGCACAACAAATTTACCAATTTGTTTATCGCGCACTAAAGTTGAAAGAATACGCACAAATGCCATGGTGGTAGAAATTTCACGCTCACCGGTTGAAACCAACATATTTTCAAAGGCTGACAATGGTGGAATAGTAAGCTCGTTACCTTTACGTCTGCGTGCAGGCACAGAGCCACCCATCGCCGCACGGCGTGTCGCCATGTATTGCATTTCTGGTGAATCTGCCGCTGGTTTATAAAAACTCAAGCTTTCCACTTGTTCATCGCTAATCGGCAAATCAAAGCGATCTCTAAACTGTTTAAGTGAAGTTAAATCCATGCTTTTTTGCTGATGCGTGGTATTTTGCGCTTCACCGGCTTCACCCATGCCGTAACCTTTAACCGTTTTAGCTAAAATCACTGTTGGCTGACCTTTATGGTTTACCGCTGAATGATACGCTGCGTAAACTTTATGAGGATCATGGCCACCACGGTTCAAGCGCCAAATATCGGCGTCACTCATGGCCGCGACCATTTCTTTTAGCTCAGGATATTTACCAAAGAAATGCTCACGTGTATACGCACCGCCTTTGGCTTTAAAGTTTTGATACTCGCCATCTACGCATTCTTCCATGCGTTTTTTCAGCAAGCCATCTTTATCCATGGCCAATAAAGGATCCCAATAAGAACCCCAAACCACTTTCAATACATTCCAACCAGAACCACGGAAATCTGATTCCAACTCTTGAATGATTTTACCGTTACCGCGCACTGGGCCATCTAAACGCTGAAGATTACAGTTCACCACAAAAATCAGGTTATCTAATTTTTCACGGCTTGCTAATGAAATCGCGCCCAATGATTCCGGTTCGTCCATCTCGCCATCACCACAAAATACCCATACTTTACGGTCGCTGGTATCAGCAATACCACGATCATGGATGTATTTTAAAAAGCGCGCTTGATAAATACCGGTGATTGGGCCTAAACCCATAGAAACGGTAGGAAATTGCCAAAAGTCTGGCATTAACCATGGGTGTGGATAGCTAGATAAACCATTACCTGCGGTTTCTTGGCGGAAATTAGTCAGCTGATCTTCTGTGATACGGCCTTCCAAGAAAGCACGCGCATACACACCTGGCGATGAGTGGCCTTGGAAGTAAACGCAATCGCCACCAAAGTTTTCATTGGCTGCGCGAAAAAAATAATTAAAAGCTGTGTCATATAGCGTAGCTGCAGATTGAAAGCTGGCAATATGCCCGCCCACACCTGGAGATTTTTCATTCGCACGCAACACGGTCATAATGGCATTCCAGCGCACTAGCGCACGAATACGGCGTTCCATTTCTGGGTCGCCTGGCAACTTGGCCTGCAAGTGAGTAGGAATGGTATTTACATAAGCCGTCGTCGCGTTGTATGGCAAGTTGCTACCTGACCGACGGGCTTTATCAATCATGGCCTCAAGTAGAAAATGAGCACGTTCTGTACCTTCATTTTCAATGACTGCAGTCAGCGCATCTAACCACTCTTGCGTTTCTTGTGGATCGGTTTCAATTAAACCCTTGCTTTGAGTCGTGTCTTGCGAATTCGTTGTCATGCGTGAGATTTCTCCGTGTTGTGGTTGCTACGCGTATAATTTGCATTAAAACACTAATGCAAATGTACAAAACACTAAATATACAAAACGCGCTAGCAACTAAACTTGAACTAGGCTGTTCTATACAAGAACATAGCATCAAAAAATATTAAAACCACTGAATCTATTTTAATTAAGCCTGTAGTGTGGCTTTTTTAGGCTTTTTGGTCAAGTTAAACCAAGCAAAACCAGAGCGTATTTACAAGTTCTGCTACAGTTGTAATACATATTATATAAGAGTTAAGGAAAATTAAATGTCATTAAAATTGTCACAATTTACTGAAATTGGTAGCGAAAAATCACTATCTTCTGAAAATCATATCCTTTTTATACTTACGGAAAAAGAAGAATTCGACATACCTTTTGCAGAATCACTGCGCGCAAAACTAAAAAGAACGAATAGCGAATATAAAGACTTAGCAAAATCGCCGGTAAGCTTAGATCTGCCTAATGGTGGCATCGCTAGTTTTGTGATCTTAGCTGAGAAGTTAAACATGTTTCAGCGACACGTACTATTACGCAAAGCTGCCAAATTATTATTAGATGAACAGCCAGAGCGTTTAGCCATTTGTGTGTATGGCGATGAAGTTAGTCGAGAAGCGCATGCCTGCGCAGGCTACTACGTTACGACTGTCAACGCAGCCGAATTACCAAGCCGTAAAAAAGAAAATAAATTCAAGCCGCTCAAAAACATTAGTATTCATGGTTATGCAGCAAGCCACGATTATGCATACGTGAATGCGCGCGTGGCAGGCAATACAATATGCCGCCAACTAACAATTACACCACCAAATGAATTAACTCCCAGCGTATACCGCGAAAAAGTAGTGACTCTAGCTAAGGATCAAGGTTGGAAACATGAAGAACTTGATATGCCTGCACTTAAAAAAATGGGCGCAGGCGCATTCTACGCAGTGGGCCAAGGCAGTGATCCACTAGATGCAGCCATCGTACACTTAACTTATACGCCCAAAGCAGCAAAAAAACATATCGCCTTAGTTGGCAAAGGCATTTGCTTTGATACTGGTGGGCACAACATTAAGCCAGCTAAGTATATGCAAGGCATGCATGAGGACATGAACGGTAGCGCCGTGACTTTGGGGATTCTACTCGCGGCAACACAACAACAATTGCCAATTAAAATCGACTGCTGGCTTGCTATTGCACAAAATCATATTGGGCCGTTAGCTTATAAACAGAATGATGTAGTGACTGCGCTAAATGGCATGACCATAGAGATTGTGCATACCGACGCAGAAGGCCGCATGGTGTTGGCAGACACATTAACGCTCGCAAGCCGTGAGAAACCTGATGTAATTATAGATTTCGCCACGCTTACAGGCAGCATGATGGCAGCGCTAGGCGACCGCATGAGTGGTGTCATTAGCAATCACCCTGAATTGGCTTGTAAAGCAGTCGGTGCTGGTGCTGAAGCTGGTGAGCGTATTGTCGCCTTCCCTTACGATGACGACTATGAAAGTGCATTAGATAGCGACATCGCAGATATTAAACAATGCACTTTAGAAGGTGGTGCCGACCACATTCATGCCGCGCGCTTTTTAGGCAGGTTTATTGAAAATGATGTCGCTTGGTTACATGTTGATTTATCCTCAGCTAACTGCAAAGGCGGCTTAGGAGCAATACAGAGTGATACCAATGGTTTTGGTGTAGGCTTTGGCATTCAAATGTTAAAGAAGTTAATTGAGATTTAATCAAGAACTATATGAGTGGAGATAGACGGAACGAATAAAGCTTTAGCCACTTATTTTTATAAAATGATAAATCCGTTAATTTAAACCATTGTAAAACTGCCAGTAAAAGAAAATTTTATTCAGCTAATAATCAGCTTAGCAGGCTGATTTAGAGTACTTTAAGGCCGACCACAACAGAATTTAAGTGTATTTACTAAATATTATGCGAAATAATAGTAGAAAGTAACACGGATGCGCCTAATAAGCTTTACATGAGCAATCAAATTGCAGCATAATTTACTTCTAAAGACTGGTCACGCAGACTGGAACTAGTTTAGAGTTAACTTTAGACACCACCACAAAGGAAAATCTATGTCACAAGCAAAAAATGTATTAGGTAAAACCGATTTAGTTGAGTTGATTGCAACACAATCTGGTGCAACAAAAACTGATGCTCACAACGCGCTTAATTTAGTATTAGAAGGCATCACTAAAGCTTTAGCAAATGGCGATGATGTCAACATCACTGGCTTCGGTAAATTCAAAGTGGCTCACCGCCCAGAACGTCAAGGCCGTAACCCTTCAACTGGCGAACCACTAACCATTAAAGCTAGCAATCAAGTAAGCTTTTCTGTTGGTGCTGGCTTAAAACAATCAGTTAATAAATAATAACTATTGAACATGGGATTGTGCATAGCTGCGCAGTCCCTAGTTAAAATAACAAAATAATTTAACAAAATAAAAATGTTAAGTTAGATATACTAATATCATTTATGTACTAAAACGCAGTTTAAAGATACCGCACTGAAATATTCATTACCAGCTAAGCGTTTCAAAACCTTCTGCTCCGCTTTCGCAAATTCATTAGTGTTCTCAAAAAAATCGTGTGCTAAGTAAACTTCAGCCTCCACTTTACCTTTAATATAGTGAAATACAACTTTTACTGGCTCAGGTAAACCAACCAGAAGTGGCGCTAAATGATCCTGCAAGTTTTCACGCCCTAACATCATTTCAGCATGAGGCTCATGCCCTACATCGTCCTCAGAGTCGACATGCACCAACACATCAGAAACCATCGGATGACTTTGTAGCACGCGCATTCTTGCTCGCTCTGCAATGTTATGGCCTTCAGAAACACTGATGCGGGAATCTACCAATATATGCGCATCCACTAAAGCGCGGTGTGCCATGCGTCGAGTACGTAGTTCATGCAGATTAACAACGCCAGAGGTATCAGTAACGGTTTGACGAATACTCTCGACCTCCTCAACCGAAAGACCAGCATCAATCAGCTCCTGAAATGCATCCCAAGCAAATACAATCCCCATACGCACTATCATGAAACCAACGACAATAGCGGCCACGGAATCGGCATACACGAAGCCAGCTAAATTTGCCCCTATACCCACGGCAACCACCAAAGAAGATGCAGCATCTGAACGCGCATGCCATGCATTGGCGATTAGCATAGGAGAGCGTAAACGCTCACCCACATGCAACATATAGCGAAACAAAGTTTCTTTGGCAACCAATGCAATTAAAGCGACCCATAAAGCTAATGGCGCCACTAAAGGCATCTGCTCTATATTTTGCAACTTAATTGCCGCGGCACCCATAATTACGCTACCAGTTGCAGCAAGCACCGCGCCTAAAACAAAAGAAGCGGCAGTTTCTATGCGTCCATGGCCATAAGGATGCCTTTCATCGGCAGGGTCTTTACTATGATAACTGGCCACCAGCACTAAAAAATCGCAGACAAGATCTGACAACGAATGCATACCATCTGCAATCAAGCTCTGAGAATGTGCGAAAAAACCAGCGGTAATCTGTAGTAAGGTTAATAAAGTATTAACCGCTACGCTGACCCAAGTAGATTTATTCGCCATAGCGCGGCGTCTTGGATCATCAAACGGAATATCAATCGACTCTTCATTATTCATAGATTAAGTACTTTAAATAAGGTGTTTAAGATAATTTTTCAGATTATACAATGACTCATTACAATTTAATTGTTGATTTAATTGTTGATTTATTTGATATTTTTTTGGGTGGCATCACAAACTCAGCGGGATGTTGCACCAGCCTCGTGGCAAGATTAGATAGCAATAAACGCCATTGTTTAAAACGCACTTTGCGTGACTTCATCGCTACATATAATGCCAAACTAAAACTCACGGCTAGATTAACAAAGCCAATCAGCCCCAGCCCTAACGCAACAAATGTTATCGTTTGCCAGCTCAACAAAAAATCTAAACTAACCGCAGAAAAACCGACAAAGGCCGATGAAAACGCGATATGGCGAATATCAAATGGCAAGCCAAACAACACACCTATCGCAGTCATGCCACCCAACAAACAACCAAAATAAAAGTTACCTGCAAGCGCCCCTAAATTATTCTCTACGTAACGTGCAACGCGATCCAGCCTTGATATGCCCAATAGTTTCTGTAAAAAAACCAGCGCGCGCAGGCGCTGTGGAATTTTGTTGTAGACTGCTAAATTATCGTGATAACCAGCAATCAGACCAGATACAAATAAACAAACGCCGGCAATAGCCGCATAGAATAAAGCAGCACTATTAATCGGATCAATATCAGCCAAGAGCTGGTTAGCTTTTTCAGCGCTGACAAAGTGGATTCCAGTCACACTAAATATCCCCCAGGCAATCAACATCGCAGTGGGAATAGCAAATACCACATTACCAAAAATTGCGATTATTTGACTACGCATGGTATTAGCGATCATCGCAACCAAGTTATCCATCTCTTTAGTTTTGCTATCAGAAGCATCAATGCTGGCGGCAATCGCTGCAGCGGTCATGGCCGGTTGCTTAGTCGCAACAGTAAAATGTAAAATATGAATTAGAATAAAACCTAAGCCATAGTTTAAGCTGAATAACAACGCCTCAGTTAGCGGCGCTAAATGATGCTTAGCAACGAATATTTTCAGCATGGCCATAATCGCTACAATCAGCCCAGCGCCCATTGCTGAGCGCATTAAAGCAAAATACTCATGGCGGTTATTAGTGATGTAATGTTCACCGGTACGACTGGCGTTTTCCGTCACGCGCAGCGCCATAATCTCCATATTTTCTTGCCAATGTAGGTGCAGATTATTTTTATGACACTCGCTGTACACTAACTCTTTAAACAGCTGTACGATTTTGGGATTAATATCGACAGAATTAAGGCCTATGGCATTAGCAGTTTCCCCAGTTAGCACTGAACCACTGGGTAAACAATCAAGAATATCCAACAAGGTTTCTAGCCGGCTAATTTGTTGAGAAATACCCTGCAATAAAAACGTCAGCTGAATACTGGTACCGACCTGCACACTATTACGACGAATTTTAGCAATAATACTATTGCATTGATTCAGCATCACCAAGATATGTTTTATATCGCCTTGATTTGCTAGGCTGGCTATACCGTCCACTGGCGACAAAAATTCATTAAGCTCAGTCTGCTGAGTAATAAAAGGCGAGGTATGCTGTTCAAGTTCCGGATGATTACGCAGCAACTCAGGCTCTAAGCCCAAAGCCGCAATTCGATAGGACAACACTTGAGTAGCTGCCAGTAAGTTTTGTCGGCAAGGTTCGGTTAAACTTTGCGGAGCATCATCAAAACGCATCGCTATGATTAGTTGCGCCCAGATATCATTCGGCACCGCTGATATCCAAAGCGCGTCGCTTGTTTTAGTAAAAAACAGCGCAAACAAATCGATTAGATAAGAAGTATCAACCGCTTCTGGTAAGAATTTATGTGAGATTCTTCGCCGCATTTCCGTAAAAAAACCAACAAAAGCGGAATGGCGAGATACTAAAAATAATGAAATGGGCTTATGTTCGCTTAACAGCCTAAGCATTGCCTCGCGCAAAACTCTGGCTTTTTCCGTATCACTATTAAGCAAATAACAGAGCGCCTGAATCGCTTTAACCGCGCACTCAATATTATGCGGCTTTGGCGGCCTAATTTTAGCAATTAACGTTGCGACAAAAGTAATCGTCCGCTGCGGTTCACGTAGCGTACTTTTTGCATATTGCTCAAATACCTGTTCTAGCATCTTTGTACTTTTTGATTCACATTATTCATGATCGCGTTAACCTCATTGATTGAAAATATTACAACTATTTTCATGGTCATGCTTGAAAAGGGAATTCTAGTAATTAACCGACTATATCACTGCTTAGATAGGCGCCTTTTACAAGGTCGTGATTGAGACTTACTGAGATGTGATGTGCTGTGCTTGCAATATGCTTCGCCTGCGTTATTGCAAGCAAAGCATACAGTAAAACAATAACTTAGATTGCTTCTGGTGTTTCTACTGCTGGCACTTCTGCTAATGCCGCTACTGAACTAGGTGTTTTCAAATCATCGGTAATATGCGGACTTAATGTTTGCAACATTTGGCCGAATATCTTTGGATTGCCCGCCACAATATTACCGGTTTTAAGCCAAGCCTCATTACCTTCAAAATCGCCAACCATACCGCCCGCTTCTTGAACAATCAAACCACCTGCGGCGATATCCCAAGTTGACAAGCCAATTTCCCAAAAGCCATCAAACCAACCAGCCGCTACATAAGCTAAATCTAAAGCGGCAGAACCTGGGCGGCGAATACCGGTGGTTTTTTTAATCATGTCTTTTAACATGGCTAAATAAGTATCTAAATGTGTAAAGTCACGAAACGGAAAACCAGTTCCAACCATACATTCTTGTAATTTCGTGCGTTGCGTTACGCGAATACGTTTATCGTTTAAAAAGGCGCCACGACCTTTAGTCGCAGTAAACAAATCGTTTCTATTTGGGTCGTACACTACTGCATGCGTTAATACGCCGCGCTCTTGTAATGCGATTGAAATACAATATTGCGGGAAGCCATGTAAGAAATTCGTTGTGCCGTCTAATGGATCAATAATCCAAACGAAGTCAGCCTCAATATTAGATTCGCCACTTTCTTCACCTAAAAATCCGTGATGCGGATACAGGTCTTTAAGCGTATCTATAATCGCTTGCTCTGCCGCCCTATCCACTTCAGTCACAAAGTCATTATAGGTTTTGGTTTGAATCTTTAGTGAGCCAATGTCTTCAGAGGCGCGTGTAATAATACTGCCAGCACGGCGTGCAGCTTTCACTGCGTTTGATAGCATAGGATGCATGTTTTCTCGAATCTATATGATGTAGCCAGTTATTCAACGTGTGCCATATAAAATGGCTTAAAGATTTCTTGCTTACACAAAGGTAAACATAATAAATCTAAAATTACAGCGGTGTTAAAGAGCGTTGTGTTAAAGAACTGATAAAATAGCATTTTAACGGTTATTGCCATGACTTCAAAATTAGATTCAACAAAATTACAAATATTAGTTACTTAACAAACCAAAAAAGGTTGGTAAGATCAAACTAAGAATCAAATATTAATTGAGCCTAAATAAAATAAAGACTCAATATTTCGTGAGAGGATTGAATCAGAGGAAGGATTGAATCAGTCACCCTCTGCAACAATCAAGACTAGAGTTTAGTAATTTATTTTAGATCATAATTTTGCAATTTATACTTCTACGAACACTCACCACTTTAGGAACTTCAGGCCTATCAGTGGCATAGTGCATTATAAATT
>JBEDKX010000006.1:0-10611 GCA_041171965.1 Pseudomonadota bacterium
CACCATCAGCGAAACAAAAGTCACCACCACCATCATCATGGCGGATAAACGGTCAATTAAAAAGCCAATTTCGAATGACACATTGCCACTTTTTAACCAGCTATAAACGGTCTCGTTATAAACATGGCCTAGTAACGCATCATTAAATACGTATACAGACAAGGCGAAGGCCGCGCCTACACCCAATATTGTCAAAACGTGAGCTGCAGCACGTGGTAGATTCTTGCCGAATAAGCCAACCACAATGGCAGCAACTAAGGGCAATAACGGTATAGCTAAGTAAATTTGTTGCATTGTCATTTGTGAGTATTAACCTTTAAACTTTCCAGCTTTTAGAAAAACCTAGCCTTTTAATGTATCTAAATCGTCGACATTAATCGTGCGTAAGTTTCTAAATAGCACAACCAAAATAGCTAAACCAATGGCAGATTCTGCGGCAGCAACGGTGAGAATAAAAAATACAAATACCTGGCCGGCAATATCATGTAAATAATGCGAAAAAGCGATGAAGTTTAGATTAACCGCAAGCAACATTAGCTCGATGGCCATCAATAAAATAATGACATTTTTGCGATTTAAAAATATGCCAACTACGCTAATGGCAAATAGCAAGGCACCTAAAATAAGATAATGTGATAATCCGACCATTATGAAGCGTCCTTTGAAGTGGCTGATATAGCATCTGCTGGCGCTTCAACCACAGCATCCATTTTTATAATACGCAAACGATCAGCTTTTTTAACCAGCACTTGCTTAGATGGGTCCATAGATTTACTACCCTTACGATCCCTCAAAGTCAGCGCAATTGCTGCGACTATCGCCACCAGCAAAACAATTGAAGCTAATTCAAATGGCAATAAATAATCGGTATAAAGCACCCGGCCTAATTCCGCGGTATTACTGTAGTCAGCTGGATGAACTGGCGGCGCAATAACTTTATCATAGCCAAAGTTACGCACACCAACAATCATCACCATTTCTACCGCCATTAATCCACCTACTGGCAAGGCAATGGGTAAAGCCTTCCAAAAACCTTCACGCAGTTTATCTAGATTAATATCCAGCATCATTACCACAAACAAGAACAGCACCATCACCGCACCCACATAAACGAGCACCAAAGTAATTGCTAAAAACTCGGCCTCGAGTAGCAACCAAATACCTGCCGCTGTAAAAAAGGCCAACACCAAATACAAGGCCGCATAAACCGGGTTACGTGTGGTGATAACGCTTAATGCCGCGTAGAGCAATACTGCTGCTAGCGCATAAAAAACGATGTCTTGAAAATGCAATCCAAAATAGGTCATAGGTTTTAGGTCTTATTTGTATATCTGATTTTCGGCGTTAAAAAACTATTATCTAAAACTCTTATCAATGGCACGATCTGCGGCAATTTGTTTTTCATGCTTATCGCCTACCGCTAACAACATTTCTTTGGTGTAGAGTAAATCGCCGCGCTGCTCACCGTGATAATCAAAAATACGTGTTTCGACAATTGAGTCAACCGGGCAAGATTCTTCACACATACCGCAGAATATACATTTAGTTAAATCAATATCGTAACGTGTAGTTCGGCGAGAATTATCTTCACGTTGCTCAGATTCGATAGTAATCGCCATTGCCGGACAAACTGCCTCGCATAATTTACAAGCAATGCAACGCTCTTCGCCATTTGGATAGCGACGTAATGCATGCAAACCTCTAAAGCGCGGCGATTGCGGTGTTCGTTCATCAGGATATTGCACTGTAATTTTAGGCGCAAAAAAGTAACGCCCTGTTAGCGCCATCCCTTTTAACAACTCAACCAGCATTAAGCTAGAGAGCGTAGATTTAATTTTTGCAATCATAAATTATCTAAGTCTATATCAACAATAAGTACGAATTAATGAAACACTAGTTTATAAACTAGCCCTTGAAAACCAGCCTAAAACTAGTGGAACAAGTAAGCCCAAGGGGTTTGCATCATGCCACCGACAAATACTATCCAAACAATGGTAATGGGAATAAACACTTTCCAGCCTAAACGCATAATTTGGTCATAACGGTATCTTGGAAAAGTAGCTCTAAACCATAAAAATAAGAACAATAAGAAACCAACTTTAGCTAACAACCACAAGAAACTATCTGGAATAAATGTGACTGGTGACAACCATCCGCCCAAGAACATCAGCGCTGCCAACATTGAAACCAAAATCATATTGGCGTATTCAGCTAAAAAGAATACCGCGAATGCCATGCCTGAATATTCCACATGGAAACCTGCCACAATTTCAGATTCACCTTCGGCAACGTCAAACGGAGCGCGGTTAGTTTCTGCCACGGCACTGATAAAATAGACAATGAACAGCGGAAATAATGGTAAGAAATACCAGTGCAGCATGCCGCCAGATTGGCCCATCACGATTTTTCCTAAATTCAGCGTATTAGCACACATCAACACGCCCACTAGCGAAAAGCCCATGGCAATTTCATAAGACACAATTTGTGCCGCAGAACGTAGCGCACCTAAGAATGCGTATTTAGAATTAGAGGCCCAGCCGGCGATAATTACCCCGTAAACCGCAACCGATGTCATGGCTAGAATGTACAACAAACCAGCATCCACGTTAGCTAATACCATACTCATATCAAATGGCACAACCGCCCATGCAGCAAAGGCCGGTGCAATCGCTAATACCGGTCCTAATAAAAACAGGGTTTTATTAGAAGCCGTTGGTACGATAATTTCTTTGAATAATAACTTTAGACCATCTGCAATCGGCTGTAATAAGCCGAAATAACCGACCCGATTAGGCCCTATACGCACTTGCATATAGCCAATGACTTTACGTTCAGCCAAGGTAAGATAAGCCACAGCGCCCATCAGCGGCGCGACAATTGCGACAATTTTAATTAACGTCCAAGCAGTCAGTTGTACCGCTGGCCAGTAAGCACCAAATAAATTAGCTAACATTTCCATTAGGCACGCGCCTCCATGCTAGCTTTTGTATGTGCTTGCAACTGCTCGACAGATAGTTTTTCAACGGTAATATCACCCATTAAATCGCCCAATCCTATCGTATCTTCATGCGCGGCAGCTACACGAACACAACCTTTAGCCACATGATTATCTAATTTAACCGTTAACACAGCGCTGCCTTTATCTTGTTTCACCAACACATTATCACCCTCAACCAGACCTAATACTTCAAGTTGACTTGCGCACATACGCGCCATAGGCTTGATGTTATATTTGGTTTTTTGCAGCGGTGGTGACCGTCTAACAATTGGGTCAGACTCATACTGCGGCACTTCACCAATTCGTTGCAAGCCATCATGTTTAATATTGACCTGTATCTCAACCAACTCTTTTAGGTTGTTATTTAAACTACGCCAAACTACGGCTGACGGTTTTTCACCCGAGAAAATGGCCTCTTTAACTTGCTCGCTAGTTTCGTAATCAAAACCCTGCAAACCTAAAGTATTCGCTAACACGCGCAATACTTTCCAAGCTGGACGACATTCAGCAAGCGGCTTAGCCACCGCAGTAAAACTTTGCACGCGACCTTCCATGCTCATGAAGGTGCCGGAAGTTTCGGTAAACGGCGCAATAGGCAGTAACACATCTGCATTTTCTAGCGCCTGTGATTTAAAAGCAGTTAGTGCGACTACACATTCAGCTTTTGCCATCGCAACTTTAGCTAACGCTGCATGTTGGCAATCTAATTCCGGTTCAATATTCACAATTAAATAAGCTTTGCGTGGCACTTCTAACATGGCGCGCGCATGCATACCAGTACTGCTCGGCATCACGCCCATCATGTGCATACCGGTACTGTTAGCAGCAGCTGGCAAAATACCACCTTTAGCGCCTGAAATGCCGCCTATGGCTTCAGCCATGCTGTACATTTCTGTAAAGCGTGGATCACTTAAGGCCATATTACCTAAGAAGATTCCCACTTTTGGAGCAACCAAGTCATAGTCTTTACCATGCCCAGCCATGCTTTCAGCAATTGCTTGCGTATTCGGACGCACTTTAATTTCTTCAAGCAACTGATTAAGTGAAGCTGGTAAGCAAAGCGATAGACGCTGTAAACCAGACATCGCTTTGAGAATTTGACCCAGTACGTTCACCATGTCGTTAGGCCGCACAATCACTTTATGCGCGATATCCATTAACGGATCATTGTCTAGCGGGCTAATCACTGAAAGCTCAGCACCATTGGCTACAGCTTTACGGAAACGTTGCGCAAGTAGCGGATGCTCATTACGTAAATTAGATCCAATCACCAAGATACGATCTAACTCTTCAATTTCATGAATATTAATACCCATCCAAGGCGTGCCTTGGCGCTTGCCGTCTAACCTAAAATCAGTTTGGCGCAAGCGATAGTCGACGTTTCCACAGCCTAGACCATCGGCTAATTTTTTAGCCAAATAACCTTCTTCCATCGTGCTATTGGGTGAAACAAGTACTCCTAATGCTTCGCTACCGTGCTCGTTGGTAATGTCTTTAATTTGGCCTGCAGCAAATTCTAGCGCCGTTTTCCAATCCGTTTCTACCCAAGCGCCGTTATGTTTAATCATAGGCACTTTTAAGCGGTCTGGACTATTTAAGCCTTCATAAGAAAAGCGGTCGCGATCTGATAACCAGCATTCGTTGATACTTTCTTTTTCACGCGGCAATACGCGCATGACTTTATTGTCTTTAACGTGCACTTCAATGTGCGAACCTAGACCATCGTGCGGTGCAATACTTGGGCGGCGTGTCAGCTCCCAGCTACGGGCAGAATATCTAAATGGCTTGCTGGTAAGCGCGCCAACTGGGCATAAATCAATGATGTTGCCGGATAATTCAGAGTTAACGCTTTTATCCACGTATGCGGTAATTTCAGCATGCTCTCCACGGCCAACCATACCCAACTCCATCATGCCGCCGACTTCTTTCAAGAAGCGAACACAGCGGGTACATTGAATACAGCGCGTCATATCGGTGCTGACTAATGGGCCAATATTCTTGTTGAACACCACACGTTTTTCTTCAGTATAACGCGAGCCACTAGTACCGTAGGCCACGGCAATATCTTGTAAATCACATTCACCACCCTGATCACATATTGGGCAATCTAAAGGATGGTTGATCAGCAAAAATTCCATCACGCTCTTTTGTGCTTCAATCGCAGATTTAGAGCGTGTGAAAATTTTCATGCCGTCGGCAACTGGCGTTGCACAGGCTGGCAATGGCTTATTAAATTTCTCAACTTGTACCAAACACATGCGGCAGTTAGCTGCGACTGACAGTTTTGGATGGTAGCAAAAACGTGGGATTGGAATACCCGCTTTATCAGCAGCATCAATAATAGTACTGCCGTGTTCTACTTCTAGGGCTTTGCCATCAATTTCAATATTCAACATTATTTCGGCTCCGCCTTACCATCAACCACTGCGTCAATCTGACTTTCAACCATACTTTTTCCGTGCTGAATATAATATTCAAACTCTGGTCTAAAATGTTTTATAAAACTTAACACTGGCGTTGCCGCAGCCTCGCCTAGCGCACAAATAGTACGTCCAGAAATATTATTGCTAACATCGGTCAGCAAATCTAAATCTTCCATTTTTCCCTTGCCGTTCACAATGCGGGTAATCACACGATAAACCCAGCCAGTGCCTTCACGGCATGGCGTACATTGACCGCAGCTTTCTTCGTAAAAGAAGTAGGATAAGCGATGCAAGGCTTTGACCATGCAAGTTGTCTCGTCCATCACTATCATTGAACCGGCACCTAGACTAGATCTAGCTTTACTTAACCCTTCGTAGTCCATAGACGCGGCCATAATGGCCGACGCTGGCATCACTGGCGTAGATGGGCCACCAGGAATCACCGCTTTGAGCTTGCGCCCTTTCCAAACACCGCCAGCCATTTCTAACAATTCAGTAAATGGCGTACCCATTTTCACTTCATAGTTACCCGGTTTGCCTACATGACCTGACACTGAAAACAACTTAGTGCCTCCAGAGTTTGGCACACCAAGCGCAGCAAAAGCTTCACCGCCATGTTGCATAATCCATGGAATACTGGCGTAACTTTCAGTATTATTCACATTGGTTGGCTTGCCAAACACACCATAACTCGCTGGAAATGGCGGCTTAAAGCGTGGCTGACCTTTTTTACCTTCAATAGATTCGATAAGCGCAGTTTCTTCACCGCAGATATACGCGCCATAACCATGCACAGCGTATAAATCGAAACAAAAATTGGTTCCGAATAGGTTTTCGCCTAAATAACCAGCCGCTTTTGCTTCATGCAAAGCCGCTTCAAAAATCTCGTAATCTTGCCAAATTTCACCGTGTATGTAGTTATAACCTACGCGCGCGCCTAATGTGTAAGCGGCAATCGCCATACCTTCAATTAACTGGTGTGGGTTATAACGAATAATATCGCGGTCTTTAAATGTGCCAGGCTCACCTTCATCACTATTGCAGACTAAATATTTTACGCCGTCAAAATAACGCGGCATAAAACTCCATTTAAGTCCGGTAGGAAAACCAGCGCCACCACGACCACGCAAACCAGAAGTTTTAACTTGCGTAATAATATCGGTCGCTTTTGTTTTCTCGCTAACAATACGCTTTAAAGCTGAATATACACCTAGCTTAATATAAGTTTCTAGTGAGGCGGGGTTTTCTTCAGCAAGCGTACGTAAACATAATAATGTTTGACCATTTAAATCAGTCATTACCGGCTTGCCAGCTTCGTAGCTGTTCGCAGGCGTTGGAATTTGTGCAGAAATTGGTGTAGTCATTATTTCAACTCCTCCAAAATAGCATCAACTTTTTCTGTCGTTAAAAACTCATGCATAGTGTGATTATTCACAGTCATCAGCGGTGCGCCACCACAAGCGCCCATACATTCGCCCTCTTTTAAACAAAACTTACCGTCGGCCGTGACTTCATTAAAACCTACGCCTAACTTAGCTTTCAGGTGATCAACAATCTCATCGCTGTCACGCAACATGCATGAAATGTTAGTACAAATCGTTATTTTATATTGGCCGACTGGTGTCAAATCATACATGTTATAAAAACCCGCGACTTCTAAAGCGGCAATTTCAGGAATACGTAAATATTGCGAAACATCGGTAATGCTTTCTTTTGACAACCAGCCGCGCTCAGTTTGCACAATACGCAAGGCACTCATCACTGCTGCTATGCGCTGGTCAGCTGGATACTTAGTCAGCTCGTAATCTATTTTTTCAATGGCTTGTGGGCTTAGCATTTTTGTTTATCAAACTCGTTTAACTATTTTATTTATTAGACTTAATTAATTGACCGAATTAACTATCGGTCAATTTCGCCAAAAACAATATCTTGCGTACCAATAATCGCGACTAAGTCGGCAATCATGTGACCTCGCGTCATTTCATCTAGTGCCGCCAAATGCGGGAAACCTGGCGCACGAATTTTTAGACGGTATGGCTTATTCGCCCCATCCGAAACCATGTAAATACCAAACTCACCTTTTGGATGCTCAACCGCAGCATAAGCTTCGCCGGCTGGCACATGAAATCCTTCAGTAAACAACTTGAAGTGATGGATAAGATCTTCCATATTGCTTTTCATGCCTTCGCGATCAGGCGGAGCCACTTTATTATCCGTAGTAATCACAGGGCCAGGATTCTGCCGTAGCCAATTAACACATTGCTTAATGATGTTATTAGACTGCCTAAACTCTTCCATACGCACCAAATAACGATCATAACAATCACCATTGACACCCACTGGAATATCAAAATCAAGTTTGGCATACACTTCATACGGCTGCGTTTTACGTAAATCCCAAGCAATGCCTGAGCCACGCAACATCGGGCCTGTCATGCCTAGCGCTAGCGCGCGTTCTGGCGTAACAATACCTACACCGACGGTACGCTGCTTCCAAATACGGTTATCCGTTAACAGCGTTTCGTATTCATCAATGTATTTTGGGAAACGTTGCGTAAAGTCATCAATAAAGTCCAACAATGAACCTTGGCGATTTTCATTTTGCTTTTTAACTGTTTTAGCATTACGTAGCGGTGAAACTTCGTATTGTGGCATTTGATTAGGTAAATCACGATATACGCCACCTGGACGGTAATATGCCGCGTGCATACGGGCGCCAGAAACAGCCTCGTAACAGTCGAACAAATCTTCACGTTCGCGGAAAGCGTACAAAAATACCGTCATTGCACCCACATCCAGCGCATGTGCGCCCAACCAAAGCAAATGATTCAGTACGCGAGTAATTTCATCAAACATTACGCGAATATACTGTGCGCGAATCGGCACATCTATGCCCATCATTTTTTCAATCGCCATGACATAAGCATGTTCATTTGCCATCATAGATACGTAATCTAAGCGATCCATATAAGGGATTGATTGCAAATAAGTGCGATTTTCAGCTAACTTTTCAGTACCACGATGTAACAGGCCAATATGCGGATCAGCACGTTGAATGACTTCACCATCCAACTCTAACACCAAGCGTAAAACACCATGCGCCGCAGGATGCTGCGGGCCAAAGTTCATTGTATAGTTTCTAATTTCAGCCATGATGCGCTCCGTCATTGCGTATCACTCTTGGCACGTTGTTACGCTCATCAATCGTAACAGGCTGATAAATCACGCGCTGCTGCTCTGGGTCATAACGCATTTCAACATTACCTATCATAGGAAAATCTTTACGGAACGGATGGCCAACAAAACCATAATCCGTGAGTAAGCGACGTAAGTCAGGGTGGTTTTCAAACATGATGCCGTAAAGATCAAATGCTTCTCGCTCATACCAGTTTGCAACCGGCCAAATATCGACTAATGTTGGCAGTATTGGAAAATCTTCATCTTGGGCAAACACCCGCACTCGCACGCGATGATTCAGTGAAACTGACAACAAATGACTGGTAACAGCAAAGCGTAAACCATCGTAAGCGCCATTGCCGTATTCTTGGTAATCGACGCCACATAAATCGATTAACTGCTCAAATTTCAAGCTAGCGTCATCACGTAATATCTGGCAAACCGCTAAATAATCAGCATCTTTACATTCGATTGTAACTTCACCAAACGCAACAATAGGTTTGGTGATTTTTTCTGCAAGCGCGGCTTGCAAATTTAAAACTAGTTGATCTAATTTGGCTGACATAATTTTTCGTTTTTAGTGTGCAAAAGCACTATCTAGCAATGGTATTAGTACGTTTAATTTTATTTTGTAGTTGAATAATGCCGTACAACAAAGCCTCTGCGGTTGGCGGGCAACCTGGCACATAAACATCAACCGGCACAATGCGGTCACAGCCGCGCACTACGGCGTAAGAATAATGGTAATAGCCACCGCCATTTGCACACGAACCCATGGAGATTACCCAGCGAGGCTCGGCCATTTGGTCATACACCTTTCGCAAAGCCGGCGCCATTTTGTTCACTAGCGTACCGGCAACAATCATCACATCTGATTGCCTAGGACTGCCGCGAAACACAATGCCGAAACGGTCTAAATCGTAACGCGAAGCACCGGCATGCATCATTTCTACCGCACAACAAGCCAAACCAAATGTCATTGGCCACATAGAACCAGTTCGCGTGTAGTTAATAACCGTGTCTAGCGTTGTGGTGACAAAACCTTTTTCTAAAATACCTTCAATACTCATGATAGGTTTAATTCCATTACCATTAATCCCACAACTATTAATCCCATTCCAAGGCACCCTTCATCCACTCATAGATGAAACCAATGACAAGAACCCCTAAAAATATCATCATCGCGATAAAGCCAAACAAACCAATTTCTTGAAGATTTGATTCTATTCCAAAGAATTGCAGTTCTTTTCAAAAGAGCATGATGAAGCCATTCTTTAAAATATGCCGGAAGATAAACTTTTAGTTTGAAACTTTTCAACTTTATACTCAAAGATAGCATATATTCCCACACTAATTGATTAAATTACCGCAAGTCGCTTACTTCTGAATAGCCTTTTCTTTTTCTGCAGCACAAATTGAGAAACTGCTTTTTGTAAATCATTCAGATGATAGTAAGTGAGCTGCTTAAACTGTGTTTTTCTCTTCCACAATTTATAATACATATTCTGGCAATTATAAATAGCTTTGTATGATCCAAACAAATTGCTTTTAAGTAAATAATAGTAAAATTGGCTCCATGTTCTAAAAAAACGTTCTTTTGTCTTTGTATTCCAAAAATGCAAAGAACTTTCAATCATCTTAGGTTTAGTTATTACTATCAATCTCCAATGCTGAAATTTTTGCATCAAAATCATCATATTCATATGAATGCCGATTTGTCGTGTACGTTGATGAGACAATATCCAGTTCTTGAAGTATTTACTACGAATGCATTGCCTGAAAATCAAGTCAGCATCACTTTCAGAGCTTTTTAAGAAGCTATAATTTATTCTCCAAAAGCGAATAACTTTCCTTTTTATGTTTTCTTCTTTCAACTCTATCGCACATAAATTTGATAGATATATTGTATTTTTCAATTCAATACATTTATGAAAATAATATTTTTTCATCATATATTGTTTTTGATCGCAATAATTTGATAGTAAAAGCGAACGCTTCCAAACAGAGTAATAT
>JBEDKX010000007.1:0-10554 GCA_041171965.1 Pseudomonadota bacterium
ACATCTTGCACATCGTCTAAATCTTCTAACGCATCTAAGATTTTTTGCATTTTTACTGCATCGTCACCAGTAAACACTGTTTCAATACTCGGCTTCATGGTCACTTCAGCCAACACTGCTTTTAAGCCAGCCGCTTCCATTGCTTCTTTTATCATTAAAAAATCATTTGGCGGGGTAATCACTTCAATGCTGCCATCTTCATCCGTCAGCACATCTTCTGCACCCGCATCAAGTGCAATTTCCATCACTTTATCTTCATCGGTGCCTGGCTCATAAATTAAGCTGCCGCAATGTTTGAACATAAAGGCCACAGAACCGTCGGTGCCTAAATTTCCACCAAACTTAGTGAGCGCATGACGGACATCGGCCACTGCGCGTTGTTTATTGTCAGTTAAGCAGTCAATGATAATAGCTGCGCCATTAATGCCGTAGCCTTCGTAGCGAATTTCTTCGTAGTTCACGCCTTCCAGTTCACCGGTGCCTTTTTTAATGGCACGAATAATATTATCCGCCGGCATGTTTTCTTCCTTAGCTTCAGCCACAGCCGCGCGCAAGCGAGGATTCATAGTCACATCACCGCCGCTCATGCGTGCTGCAACGGTGATTTCTTTAATAATTTTAGTGAAAATTTTACCGCGTTTTGCGTCTTGACGACCTTTGCGGTGCTGAATATTTGCCCACTTACTATGACCTGCCATATAACCAACCTTTAATACGCTTTTTAGATGGACTAGATTTTATCACAGGCAAGCGAGAGGTATGCAAAGGTCGGTTACAAACAGCTGTACTGGAATAATATTAATATTTAGTTGGCCTCAATAACGACATCGAGTTCGGTCGAAAGCTTCGCATTAAGTAACTTTCACCCACCTCGTAAAGCCCGACTTAGACAAAAGGATCATGTGTGGTACGGTTAAGGCGGCTAGTGCCACGAATATCATTTTTACAATAGCCGCATCGATTGCACTTGGCCGCATAAAATGCCAAAAAAAATACGCAGCGACCAAAACTGCAAGGGTAGGTGCAATTAAAGACATCAGTAACAATTTAGGGGATGTCACACTTAAAAAGTGCGTGCTTCTAATGACGTGTCTAAAACTATGCATACCGCAAAAATAAACGGTAAAGGCCAATAGTGGTGGGCAAATAATAGCTAAACCGGCGACACTGACAATTTCTAGACTGGTTAATATATTCGTTTTTAGTAATTTATAGCTGGCAATACCGAGCCCGAATAACCAAGCGAATGCTAACATTCTCATGCAACGCACTATGAGCTGGGCATGTTCTGCTTCAATTAAAAAACTGTAAAGTCTAGCCAGCTCATCTGTATAGCTAAGTGCAGGCAAAAATATAATGATGCCACCATATAAAATTCTGTAAAAAATAGGTGTGCCTGCAACAAGGTCGTCGGCAAAATGTATGCACGATATTATTAAGAAAAGTAGCAAAAATAAAGTGGGCAGTATCATCCAAAACAAAATTACAATTAGCGCGATAATGACATAATTAAAGATGAATCTAGCCCATTTTCTAGGCTGATTTAAGCCCAATAATTCCTGTGCGAACAGCGTATCTAGCGAGCCATGAGGCACACCAAGGATGATAATAAATAACGCGATAATGACTAAATAGGTATTTTCAAAAGCAAGGCTTGTGTAGGCACTTATTAATGAAACAAAAAAGGCCAAGATAACAAAAGCTATGCCTTGAATTTTAATGCTTTTTTCGAGCAACATTGCGGCACACTCTATTAATTAAATAGGGAAAAAGTTGCTTTAAAAAAGGCCATGCTGGCAAGGACCAAATAATCGCTAGATAGTCGCTTAACTTAGCTTGGTCGCTTAAAAAACGGACGATTTTGTGACTGTCACAATGAGCAAATAGCTTTAAAAAAATCATCGGCGCTAGCTTAGGTTGCGCAAGTAGCACTTGTAAAAACAAATAATCCATTGCTGATTGCACCATTGAGTCAGCTTGATGCCCTACAGGTCGTTTTTTTTCTAAAATGGATGTTGCACATTGCTCTGCCCAACGCTGTATGCGTTGAAAAGCGAATCCGGTACTTGGTCTTGCGGCACCAGCAAATAGTCCCGCGTAAATATAAGTTTGGCTCGTTTTACTTGTGTCATTAGTCGTTTGAGTATAATTACCCATAGGCAGTATGCCTTGCTCGGATCGAATAATTTGGTACGAACTATGCTGGGTATATCGATCAATGGCCAGATTCAACTTAGGCCGTAAGTCGTCAGCACTCATTGGTGTTGGTGCAAAAACGGTAATTTCAATGAGCGCTCTTGTTGCTGACATTGGCAAGACATAGCAAAAGCAAATTAATGCTGGATCAGTCTGATCAAAGTCCATTAATGTCGCAGTTTGAACAGAAAATACTGCACTATCACAGGCTATTTCATGCCCATAAAAAGATTGCCAAAGCACTGCATCGCCAGTTTGAGGCATTTTCTGTGGTCTTGTATCTACAACAGATAGCGCGCTATATTGTTCATTACCTACCAGCACTTGCCACAACCCATCGTTGTTGGTTGGCGGCTTTTGAACATCCACAAGATGTTGCACCGTTATATTATTATTTTTGCCAATAGCCTCTTGCGCCACTCGGTAAAAAACTTCAGCTGGAAGCATCTGATAAGGCGTATGTTTAACATCAACGACAACAGAGCCTTGCGCAGTTTTAATTTCAATTTTAGGCCAATGCTTTTGTACTAGTTCTTTTAAATAAGTACGCTTGGTATCCCAAAAACACCAAGTTCTGTCGTTGACGTAGCTCTCACGTCGCTCCAGAATCAAAACCTTAGGACAACTTTCTCCATGCGCGCTGAGTTTCATCGCCAAACTTAGACCGGCACAACCACCGCCTAATATGATTAAATCATATTTATTTTGCATGGGTGTAGGGTAACTTGGCTAGCGCTTGATGAAGTTTTGCTTGATGCGATTGCACCACACGCCAAAATTGAACATTAGCCATTAACTTTATCAGTGTTTGAATGCTTAATATTGCCTTTTCTCCTTTAGACAACATCGCTCTTGTTAACCAATATTGGCAATTTTGCTTTTCTTGTTTTCGGCCTATAGCTTGATACAAACGACTTGCTAGCAAAATTGCAGTGCGGGCACGTAGTGGAATAAAAGACAATCCTGCATTACCACTTAAATAATATTCATCAGCAAGTTTTAATAGAGTCGCGACCGAGAGCGTTAAGTTTTTTCGAATAGCAGTTACAGGCAGGATTAAGGCCTCTGGCTCAACATCCCCTACTAGATCCTTTGGCAAATAACGTCGGTCTAATTGTGCGTCGTCGCCAACATCTCGGCAAATATTCGTCAATTGCATCGCAATACCCAGATCTATGGCATATGGATAAGCACTTGCATCATTAATATCTAACACTTTACACATCATTAAACCAACTGTCCCAGCCACTTGGTAGCAGTACTGCAAAAGCTGATCTATTGTGTCGATTCTCACTTGCTGTAAATCTGAATAAACGCCATTAATCAATTCTATTGCGATGTCTTTTTCAATATCGCACTCATTAAAAAGGGCTAACGCATCCAGCACTATCGGGTGTTGAGAGTCTCCAGTGCGAATTTCGACAATTAACGCTTCGAGTGCCTGTTGAGCTAATTGGGTATTGATTGCTTCATCGGCCAAATCGTCAACATAACGGCAAAATCGATATAACCTTGTAGCACGCTGGGCATGGCGTTTATTGAGTAAATAACTAGCCCAGTAAAATGTTTTACCTTTTTCAAAGAGTACTTGATTGGCACCGGCTAAAGAGTCTGACGAAGACTCTGGACTTGGCGTTATATTATTCTGCATTCAGGCTATGTGGGCAGCTTATTGCAGATGCATTTGATTTTAAGCTTGGTATTAAATTATCGATCACTTTTGCTGAACAAAGAACGCCTGGCAAGCCTGCTCCAGGGTGTGTGCCTGCTCCAACTATGTATAAATTTTTAATCTTTGCAGATTTGTTATGAAAACGGAACCAAGCAGATTGCCTAAACAAAGGCGCAATAGAAAAACCAGCACCATACGCACTTAAGTAATCAGACTTGAAATCCTGTGGTGTCATGTAAAAGTCTTCCACAATACACTGTTTGAGGTCTGGCAAAATAGTCTTATCCAAGGCAGCAATAATACGCTCTTTTAACTGCGGCCCTTCAACGGACCAATCTACATCCGCTTTAAGATTTGGCACCGGGCAAAGCACATAAAAGCTATCGCAACCTTCTGGAGCAAAAGTTTTATCAGTAGCAGTCGGTCTGTGTATATAGAGTGAAAAGTCTTTTGATAGCTTTTGTCGGTTGAAAATATCGCCGAGCAATTCTTTATAGCGCTCACCTAGCCAAATAGTATGGTGCGCGACTTCTGGATAGGTTTTTGTGGTGCCAAAATAAAGTACGTAAAGCCCCATAGAATAATGGGCATACTTAAGTTTTAATTTACTGGGCGTATCAACCTGCTTATTATCGATCATGTTATCGTAAAGATGCGCTGGGTCTGCATTAGACACAATGAGATCGGCATAAATAACACGCCCGTCCTCGAGCACTACACTTTTAGCCTCTTGATCAACAATGATAATTTTACTCACCGTGGAATTAAGCTCAACTTTGATGCCTTGGCGGTTCATTAGGCCAGCCAAAGCATCAACAATCGCACCGGTACCTCCCATAGCAAAAAATACACCGTAAGTTCTTTCTAAATAGTGAATAAGGCCATAAATACTCGTGGTATCAAAAGGATTTCCACCCACTAACAGCGGTTGTATAGAAAATGCTTGGCGTAATTTTGGATGCGATAAATAACGACAAACCATTTGCCAAACGGTTTGATAACTTTTCAAAGCCACTAGCTTAGGAATTAATCCTAGCATGGTACTAAATTTGTGGAAAGGCACCGCGGATAGTTGCATAAAAGCAATATCAAAGATTTTCTTAGAATGCGCTAGAAGTTTTACGTAGCCAACTTGATCGTTGGGGGAAATTTTAGCAATTTCCGCCAAGGTTTCTTCTAGGGTGCCCCCATAATCAAAGGTGGTTTTATCTGTAAAATAAAATCGATACCAAGGCTTAAGTGGGACTAAATTAATGTGATCAGCTAACTTCTCATCAAACAAGGCAAATAATTCTTCAAATAAAAATGGCGCAGTAATGACCGTTGGCCCCGCATCATGTAAAAAGCCATTACGCGTAAAAACCTGCGCTCTACCACCCAATCTTGAACCTCTATCTATCAGGCTAACTTGATAGCCTTTAGCACTTAATCTAAGCGCGGCAGCAATCCCCCCGAAACCTGCACCGATTACTACCGCATGCATATCAGACGTTTTCCCTCGCCAACTTTGTTTTAAGATTTTTTGCTAAATCAGCTAAAGCCGCTCCAGCATGGTTTGGTAGCATTGTTGATAATGCGATTGATTGATCTAAATTCTGTATCGCTAAATTGACAGCCAATGTTTTTAAATTGCCGATTGCGCCACTCGCCTTTAATACGAAAACTATGTTCATTGATTCGGCTTGTTCATTGCACGCGCTATCTTTTTCTATGTCACACAAATCGTCAGCTATTTGATAGCCTAATGCAAAATATTCAGCGGCTTGGCGGGCTAAGCTTAATGCCTGAGACTGCTGAGAACCAATAAGGGATAACTCTAGCGGCAAACTTAACAATGCCCCTGATTTTGCGATGGTAATGTTCTGGTATTCTGCAATGTTATCAACTGGTATGGTCTTACCAATGATGTCGCATGATTGACCTTGAATAACAGTGGCAGTGCGCTGATGTATGGTTGCAATAAGCCGGGGAATTAAACTATGTTGACTAAAATTAGCCAGTACGCCATAGGCAGCTGAGAGTAAAAGATCACCGGTGCATAGTGCGGTGCTTTTTCCAAATTTCTTCCAAACAGTTTCAATACCTCTACGATTAATATCACCGTCTTGAATATCGTCATGAATTAAGGATGCATTGTGCAACAACTCAGATACTGCAGCAATAATCACGATATCGTTATCAATCATACCTAGTGAAAGCCCTGCAGTTATGCACAATTGCGCTCTAACCTTATGTCCACCAGAGGCTAAATGATACTTAGCAGCATTAATGCAACCTATATCACGATGCGTTAATGGCTCATGTATGACACAAACACTATTAAAAATTAATGCATCAGTTAGGCGTAATAATTTGTTATGCAGACATTGTTGATTATTTTGAATTTCTAGATTGTGCATTAACGCTTGAGCAGACATTTTTTATTCCATCTCAATATGGTAGTTTTTGACAGTTTTATTTATATGAAAATAGCCTGTTTATAATTTATCAGCAGTTTAATTGACCGATTAAGTCAATCAATTAAACTGCCTTTAAACTAATAAAACTGCTCTTAATTATTTAGATTTTTCGCTTTCTGAAACTGCGACTGTCCAAATAATTACACCGAATGCAATCTTGTTAAGTACATCTGCAAGGTTGTAAACAATATTTAATGACTTCATACTTTCAATTGGATCTGCACCGGTTAAATAACCAAAATAGTAGCCAATTGGATAAATTGCCCAACCAAATGTAACGATTAAACGCATTGTCTTAAAAGCTGACTGTACATTTGCTGGTGCTTGATTTGCATTAATTTTGCTAGCTTCACCGGCAAAAATTTCATACAAGATGTAAAACCAACCTAGCATACCTACAATAAACGCTGGCATAGGTGCTACATAACCAGCTTCACCTACATAACCACCAACTAACATGACCAGTGTACCGATAACTAAACGCCAAAATACACCACTTGGTACTTTTGCAATAGCCGATAGAATTAAGTAAAACTCTATCATTAAAAGCGGTACAGTAATTAACCAGTCAATATAACGGTAAACGGTAGGCGTTGAACCTGTTGCCACCCAAACATCGCGCATATAAAAATAATGCACTGCGGCGACTAAAGTCACCAAACCTGATACTGTTAGCGACGTTTTCCATTTACCAGCAACGCGATCACGCTCCAAAAAGAAGAACGCTGTAGACGCTACTAATGCCATAGAAATCAACCAAAATGAGATCCCTACAAAATCACTCGCCTGTAAAACTACTCCTGATGTTGCATAAGCTGATGAAGAAAATGCAAGTACTGCTGCTGCCATTACTGATTGATTTTTAAACGAACTTAAAAAATTTTTAGTCATATAAATCCTCTATAAACCTTGAGTTTAAGATTGCAAAAATGCTTTCCATATTAAAAAAAACAAATAGTTGTTACTGATTGTTACTCAATTGCTACTAGATGTTCGAAATATTCTATCATGCAAAAGTAAATGTAAACATTTTTTCAGCGCATAAAATTAAATATTTAGAGTCAAATAAGTGTTTATTTATTCAGAAGGTTTTGTATTGAATTTTTTTTGAATGAGGATAATCCTGACTCATATAACGAGATTGGAACGCTCAGATTTAATCTGGCGCCATTGCTGGATCTACAACGATATGTTTACGCATGCTCACTATAGAGATAATGCATAGTGACAGTACGATCATGGCCATGCCTATTGACTCATTAGTGTTAGGCACTTCACTTAACTCTAACCAAGCAGCTACAACGGCAATCACTGGCACTAATAAGGTTGTCATGCTCGCAACACCAGCATTGAGGCGTTTTAAGGCATATAGCCACAACATCCAAGCCAGCGCGTTACATAAGACTGCATTAAAAATGACTGCGCCAATAAAGTATGGCGTCCATTGAATAGCTGGCGCTGGAATTAAAAGGGCGGCAATCACAATGGGCACAGCACCAAATAACATTTGCCAAGCAGTCAAGGTGAGTAAATCTAAATCAGGCGCCCGTTGGTGCAGTTTTTTAGCCACAATCACTGACAGCGCCCAACTTATCCCAGAAAGCAACGCAAGCAACATACTAAATTTATCCGCGCCAATATTGTAAGGATCAAGAATAAACAACATCCCAAGCGCAGATAAAATAACGGCAGGCCACTGCCAACCACTAACTTTTTCACCTAGGAGTGGCCAAGCAAGCAAAATAACCCAAAATGGCATAGTGCAAGTGAGCACTGACGTTTTACCGGCACCGCCTGCCACCAAGGCCCACATAAGTAAACCGGTAAAACCACCAGATTGCAATAAGCCTAATAAAATTAAACTGCCCACGTGTTTGATTTTGATAGGTTTACGTAAGGCTATTACAATTAAAAACAAACACAACGCACCTATGCTGATACGTAAAGCAATGAACTGGAAAACGCCAGAATATTGCAATGCACTTTTCATTACCACCCAGTTATAGCCCCAAATAATACTGAGCACAATTAATGCGAAAAAAGCGCGAATAGTGTGTTTTTTATTGGGCGTCATGAAGTAAATATATTTAATTGGCTTTAACGACGCTTTAGTTCCAAATGTGTGTAACCGCTTTCCATCCACCATCTGCTTGTTTACGGTAGACCAGATGTACGTTACCGCCAAAGCTTTGTTTTACGCCATTTTCATCGATCATGGCGCCAGCCCAGTTACCACGTTGGTATGCAAGGTTACCATCTTCTACAGCATCCACTAGCGTTAATTGATGCTCAATTACACCAGCACTAATTAAGCCGGCAAAAAATGTTTGAATAGCACTGACACCAAGTACAGGTGCGCCGGCAGGTGCTGGCAATACGACTGCATTTACATCATAAAGCTGCGCAATTTTTTCTGCTTCTTTAGCATTAAATGCTTGATCGAACGCGGCATTGATTGCTGCGATTTGCGTTTTAATAGTGGACATTTTCTGACTCTCTTTCATGGAATATTAAAAAAATAAGTGTGTTTTACTGAAAAAAATTAATCATTACAGCTTAAACAAGTGCTGGAATACCTGACCTGATTAAACCTAATATCAACTGCAATTGTGTCCGTTGCTCTTCATTTAATGCCTGCATGCAATGTCTGACTCGATAGTAATAATCAGGCATAACCACATCCAACTTAGCCTGACCTGCCTCCGTTAAGTGTATCAACACACTACGCCTATCCTCTTTGGCAAACACACGTTCTACCAAACCATTTTGCGCTAGGCCATCCAGCAAACCAGTCATGGTAGCGCGTGATACTCCTGATTTATCCGCTAAACTTGACGGTGTAGAAACTTTTGTTTGTTCACGCATCAGCAAAATCAAAACCCACCAACGACCTTGCAACAAGCCATGCTTACTCAAACAAGTATCTAGCGCTATCGATAAATCGGTAGCAACACTTAACAATTGTAGAAATCCCGCCACTGCCGTCACATCCGCATCTGGATAGCGTTCAGCAAATTGGTCTAGCACTTCTGGGGTAGGGAGATCTTTTAATTGCAACATAGTTAGCATCATTATAGTTAGCCAACTAACTATGTCAATAGTTTTACTTAAATTACTGCTTGGATATTGGCTAAAACATTTATTGGTGTATATTTAATATCGTAAATCCACCAACCAAATAATGAGGTGATGGCAATGAAAACCTTACAGCAACTACTAGCGTGTAAAAAATATAAAGAAGTCATTTCAATTGCCCCGCATAGGCCCGTGTTTGATGCTTTAGTCATTTTGGCTGAATACAAAATTGGCGCTTTATTGGTCATCGACGGCGAGAAATTAGTCGGTATTTTTTCTGAGCGCGACTATGCTCGCGAAGTTATTCTTAAAGGTAGATCTTCAAAAACCACACAGATTTGCGAAGTGATGACCGATAAGGTATTGTCTGCTAAACCCAGCGATAACGTAGAATATGCTATGTCGCTAATGTCTGAAAAACGCATTCGCCACTTGCCGGTGGTGGAAAATGAAAAAGTGCTGGGCATGCTTTCCATCGGTGATTTAGTCAAAGAAACCATGGCTTATCAGCAGGAGCTGATCAAGCAGCTAGAACATTATATTAAAGGCTAAGTATTCCCTGTTACATTGCTAGCCATAGCTATGATGGCTGATTGATAGGCACACTTAGCTAATAGCATCCGCTAGTTTGCAGACTAATGTTAGGTATCAGCCCACATACGGATGAGATTATGGTAATTACCAGTGAGCCGAATGACCGCCGCATTGTCGCCCACCTGCTGACGCAGCGTCACAATGGCGGCATCCATATCAAATAACAGTGTTCTTTGTGCATCATCTCGTATCATACTTTGCAGCCAAAAGAAGCTAGCAAGTCTTGCACCACGAGTGACTGGCCGCACATGATGCAAACTGGTGCCTGGGTAAAGCACCATATCGCCAGCCGGCAATTTCACCATTTGCTGGCCATAAGTATCTTCCACCACCAACTCACCACCATCATAACTATCAGGATCCGCTAGGAATAAAGTGCATGAAATATCGGTACGTACATGCAAACCTGTCAGTGCATGTGTGCGCACCGCATTATCAATATGTGCACCGAAATCCATGCCATCACGGTATTGATTAAATAATGGCGGATAGATTTTTTTAGGTAGCGCGGCAGAAAAAAATAGCGCATTGCGGCTAAGTGCTGTTAGCACAATCTGC
>JBEDKX010000008.1:0-9754 GCA_041171965.1 Pseudomonadota bacterium
GTTTTTTATTTTGTTGTTGCTGAAAGTTAATTTCGTGTAATTTTTTATTCGAGGCGCTAATCGCTACTTCACTTTCTTTTAAAGCATCCGCTGCATCTTTATGCGCTTCTTGTGAGTTTCCTAACTCCTTTTTTAGCGATTCCAAGCGTTGCTGTACATCGCTTAAGGCTTGATTGGGCTGCTCAGATTTTTTTGCAGCAAAGGCAAATAAGCCATGGCTTAGCAATGTCAGCATTAACGCTACGCAAATAACTGGCCGATTGAAATGAAAGTGATTTAATGGTTTAAGCACAATATTTTTGGTTTAAGATTTTAAATTCAATAAGTTAATTGGGTTGATTAAATACAATTTAGCTGAATCCGTGAAATAAATAATATTTGATTTTTTACCATTGAATGACAAGTTAATCGCTAAAACTAATTAAACTTTTGCCTGTCATTTCAGTGGGTTGCTTGAGGCCCATCATATTTAATAATGTGGGTGCTAAATCAGATAAAGCACCATTTTCAGCTAGTTTAGCCTCACGACCTATGTAAATGAGTGGCACTTTGTTGGTGGTATGTTGGGTGTGCGGTTGGTTGTTAATTTTATCAAACATCACTTCAGCATTGCCGTGGTCTGCGGTAATAATCACTTCTCCGCCTATGCTTTGCATGGCTTTTACTATGCGTCCGACGCAAGTATCTAAGGTTTCAATGGCTTTAATCGCTGCTGGCAAACTGCCAGTATGGCCGACCATGTCGCCATTGGCGTAATTGCATACAATTGCATTATATTTGCGACTTAAAATGGCTTCTTCCAATTTTTCTGTGAGTTCAAAAGCGCTCATTTCAGGTTGTAAATCGTAAGTGGCGACTGGTGGAGAAGGCACTAATATTCGATCTTCGCCAGCAAAAACTGTTTCTTCGCCACCATTGAAAAAGAATGTCACATGCGGATATTTTTCGGTTTCAGCAATACGTAATTGGGTCAGGCCTAAGTTGGATAAATATTCACCAAAGGTATTTTTAATTGTAGATGGTGGAAAAATTACTGTAGCTTTGGTTTCTTTTTTGTCGAACATGGTTAGCGTAAAGTAGCCGGCAAGTTTAGGTACATGACGGCGATGAAAACCATCAAATTCATCACTTAAAATTGCGTGGGTTAATTGGCGCGCACGATCAGACCTAAAGTTCATATACACCACCAAGTCGCCATCTTCTAGATGAATCGGCGCCTCGTCAGCATTACGTATTGCTGTGGTTTTAACAAATTCATCATTCTCGCCACGTGCATAAGCAGCTTTTAAACCTTCTTCAGCAGTTGCGTAGGTATATTCGCCCAAACCTTCAGTAATTAATGCGTATGCAGTTTCTACTCGCGGCCAGCGTTTATCTCTATCCATACTGTAAAATCGGCCATTGATGGAGATTATTTTACCTACACCTAATACGTTTATTTTAGCCTCTAGCGCTGCCAAATATGGCATAGCGCTGATAGGCGGTGTGTCGCGACCATCTAAAAAGGCATGTACGTATATTTTCGTTAAGCCTAATTTAGCGGCCATTTCTAACATGGCATGAATATGGTCTTGATGGCTGTGTACGCCGCCATCTGAAAGCAGACCAAAGATGTGCAAGGCTTTATTACTGTTTTTAATGCCTAGTAAGGCCGACTTTAATTCGGCATGCTCATAAAACCCGCCAGTGGCAATGCTGTTGTTAATGCGCTCAAAATCTTGAAACACTACGCGGCCAGCGCCTATATTGAGATGCCCAACCTCAGAGTTGCCCATTTGCCCATCTGGTAAGCCCACATAATGCTCAGAAGCGTTAATGAGTGTGTGTGGGTGCGTGTTCCACAATGCATCAATATTAGGTTTTTGTGCTTGCGCGATGGCGTTGTCTGCACTTTCTTCACGATAGCCAAAGCCATCTAAAATCAATAAACAAACTGGGGTAGTGTTGCTGCTGGCCATAATATTTTGCTTTAATAATGTTAAAGTAATATCGCCATTTTAGCTTATTTACACGTAAAATTAGCGTATAAGATTTGTATTGAGTTTGAATGCATAGACGCCATGTCAAGTCGCTTGAAATTTGAGCGATCTTGCATTTATGTAAGTTAAAATTTGAGGGGAAATGTGTGGAATTTTTTAGAAGTAATGTTTTATTGATTGGCTTGGCCTTAGGTTCAGGCTTTATGTTGTTATTGCCATTATTTAAAAAAAGTGCCGGTGGTGTGCCTAATTTAACCGCAGCAGAAGCTGTGACTTTAATTAATCGTTCGAATGCCTTAGTGTTAGATGTGCGCGATGATGCTGAATTTGCAAGTGGTCATATTGCTGAAGCAATGCATATACCGTTGGCTGACTTGCCAGCACGCATCGCAGAACTTAAAAAATATCAACATAAAACCATACTGCTTAATTGTCAGCGTGGCATGCGCTCTGCTAAAGCTTGCGATATTTTGCGTAAAGCTGAATTTACGCAGCTAAATAATTTACATGGTGGCTTAAATGCCTGGATTGAAGCTAAATTGCCTGTAGTCACTAATTCTAAGGCGACTAGTGCTAAGGCGGCTAATGCAGCAGCAGTAAAAAAAGCGCCAGCAGCTAAGAGCGTGGCAAAACCCAACGTCGCAGAAGTTGCTGTAGAAACGAGTGCAGAGTCAGCTCAAGAAAATGGAGTCGTGTAATGGCAACCGTCACGATGTACACCTCGGCAGTTTGCCCTTATTGTATGAATGCGGAGCGCTTACTTGCGAGTAAGGGTGTGACAGAAATTAATAAAATTCGCATTGATTTGCAGCCTGAATTGCGTGATGAAATGATGCAAAGAACTGGTAGGCGTACTGTGCCGCAAATTTATATCGACAGCCAGCATATTGGTGGCTTTGACGATTTACGCGCACTAGACTTGGCGGGCGGACTAGATCCATTACTAGCCGCTTAATTTCTGCTAAAATGTCGAATTGGTCTACTAAAATAAAGCTGGTTCAGCTGAAACGATAGATTTAATTAACCCCTTACTTTAAGTTGTAATTTAAAAAAGAAAGATATAGAAAAATCATGGCAAACGAAGATAACAAAGCAGTAGATCAACAAGAGCAAGCACAGCAAGCTGGTTTTAGTATTGAAAAAATTTACGTGAAAGATGCTTCATTAGAAATTCCGCATGCACCACAGATTTTTACTGATCGTACACAACCACAAATTAGTATTGAATTAGGCAATTTTGCTCAAATGCTAGAAGACGGCGTTTTTGAAGTGGCCATTAAAGTGACTGTAACTTCAAAAATTGAAGATAAAACAGTATTTTTGGTTGAAGTAACGCAAGCCGGTATTTTCCAGATTCGTAACGTACCTGAAGAAAATATTGAGATGATTGTTGGTATTACTTGCCCAAATATTCTTTTCCCTTATGCCCGCGAAACTGTTTCTGACTTAGTCGTTCGTGCTGGTTTCCAACCAGTATTGTTAAATCCTATCAATTTTGAAGCGCTATTTGCACAGCAAAAACAGCAGCAAGCAGAAGCGGCAGACGCTAGCGCTAAACATTAATTTTTTAAATTAATGTATCAAGTGAGTAAGAAGTCTTTAGTTGTCAGTTTAATTCTGGCGTTGTTGCCGCTTTCGGCAGTAGCGCTAGAGTATCGCTCGGTGGCGGTTCCCAAAGCTATCCTCTATGATGCGCCTTCTAGTTCGGCTAAAAAAATTCTATTACTCAGCCAATATTATCCGGTAGAGATTATTGTTAATTTGGGCGACTGGATTAAAGTGCGAGATGCTCAGGGCAGTATCAGCTGGGTGGAAGCAAAGCAACTTTCAAGCAAGCGCACGGTGATGGTCAATATTAATCATGCAGAAATTAGACAGTCAGCGCAGGCTAGCTCTGCGCTAATGGCTACGTTAGAGAAAGCGGTAGTGCTAGAAGTGGTCGATTTAAAGCTAAATAATGGCTGGCTTAAAGTTAAACATCGTGATGGCATTATTGGCTATATTTTAATTTCATCTACCTGGGGTTCCGAATAGATGGGGTTTCGAGTAAATGGTGTTTCGAATGAATGCGGAGTTTAATTAAATGGCAAAAATAGCCGTCCTTGGGGCTGGAGCTTGGGGCACAGCGCTTGCCATGAATATTAGCCAACGTCACCAAGTGTCTTTATGGGCGCGTAATGCTGGCCACGTTTCAGGTATGCGTAAAGCGCGAGCTAATCCCTTGTATTTAGGTGACTTCAAATTTAACGATAATCTGCAGGTTGATGATGATTTACAAACGGCGCTTAGCGGCGCTGATTTAATTTTATCGGTAGTGCCTACCGCTGGCTTTCGGGCGATTCTCAAAGACATTAAAGCGCTGGCTTGCACGGCCCCGATTATTTGGGCAAATAAAGGTTTAGAGCCAAAGTCAGCCAAATTGCCATATGAAGTAGCCTTAGAAGAGTTGGGTGACCCTAAAGTTACAGGCCAGCATTGGGGCGCACTTTCTGGCCCTAGTTTTGCTGCAGAATTAGTCCGTGGGCTGCCTACTGCGGTAACTTTGGCCGCGGCAGACGAATCATTTTCAAGCGAAGCAGCCTTGCTTTTACATGGCGCAAATTTACGTGTGTATCATACTACCGATGTGATTGGTGTTTCAGTCGGCGGTGCGGTTAAAAATGTAATGGCCATTGCCGCAGGTATTAGTGATGGCATGGGTTTTGGCAACAATGCTAGAGCTGCCATGATTACCCGTGGCTTGGCTGAAATGACGCGTTTTGGTGTTGCGCTAGGAGCGTCGCCAGAAACTTTTATGGGTTTGGCTGGCGCTGGTGATTTAATTTTAACTTGTACTGGACAATATTCTAGGAATAGAGAAGTTGGTTTGCAACTAGCTAGCGGAAAGTCTCTGGCTGATATTCTGCAAGGTTTAGGCCACGTGGCGGAGGGCGTGAACACAACGGCTGAGGTTATGCGCCTTGCTAATGCGATGCATGTGGATATGCCAATTACTTTTCAAGTCGATCAAGTGTTGTCACATGGTAAAAGTGCTCAAGATGCCGTAATGGATTTATTAGGCCGTGAGCAAAAGGCCGAAGGGTTTTAACCCTAAAAATAATACCGTTTAATCACGGTAGTTTCCATTTTTAGTTTTATCCTCCGCCTAAAAATATCTGCGTTTATACGCCAGCCTCAAAGCCAATTTGCCGCCAAGCCTCATAAAGCAAAACAGCCGCAGAATTAGATAAGTTCAAACTGCGACTATTTTCTAACATTGGTAGGCGCAGTCTATGCTCGGCAGTAAATTCTGACCTTACCTCTTCAGAAAGGCCGCGAGTTTCAGGACCAAATACAAAAACATCCCCCGCTAAAAATTGAATATCACTGTGTCTAGTACTGCCTTTTGTAGTGATGGCGAACATGCGTTTCCCGGTAAGTGCAGCTTTGCAGTCTGCCCAGTTTTCATGTACTTTTAAGCTGGCGTATTCGTGATAATCTAGTCCTGCACGCTTGAGCTGTTTATCTTCTAGGTTAAATCCTAGCGGCTTGACTAGATGCAAATCTGCGCCAGTATTAGCGCAAAGTCTAATGATGTTGCCAGTATTCGGCGGTATTTCAGGTTCGAATAATACGATAGTAAACATAAAGGCTTCTACGTCAGATTGGGTAATTTAGATATTTAGTCATGAAGCTTCGCTAAGGTTCTAGCAATAACCCAGCATTCTACATGTGCTGCGCCAGCTTCTTTCAATGTTTTTGCCAATTCATTCAGGCTGGCACCGCTGGTCATCACATCGTCTATTATTGCGATATTTTTACCATACAGTTTTTTCTGGCAATTGAACACGCCTCGGATGTTTTTAATGCGCTCTTTAAGCGGCAAACTCGCCTGTGGCGGCGTATATCTCACGCGTTGGCATGTGTTGTAATCCAAGCTAATTTTTGTGTTTTTGCTAATGATACGGGCTAATTCTAGCGCTTGATTAAAACCGCGTATTTTTAATCTGGCACTATGCATAGGCATAGGAATGATTAAGTCGATCTTATGACTAAGTGTGTCAGCTATAGGTTTGTGTGTGTGCAACAAGCTTGCAAACGCGTTGGCTAATGGCAGCATATTTTTATATTTATAATGTTGTATCAAGCTATCAAGCGGGAATTCGTAAGTAAATAAGCTATAAGTCGCGTCAAAGTGCGGCGGCAAATTTAAGCAACTACCGCAGATTAACCCATTAGAAAGCAAGCCACATTGCCGGCATTGCGGTGCGCTATGGTAGGGTAGGTCGCTAAGGCATGGGTTGCAGATCCCAAGTTCACCAGCATTATGTGCTGCACATAGCAGACAATATTGCTTGAAAAATGGCTTTAATAAGCTACCTTTTAAGATTTGCTTAAAGTTTAAGCTAATGTTCAAAATTTGCGGTATGTTTCATTGACAAGGTATAATCCTTATATAAATCAAGTTAATACCTGCGCGACAATAACTGAATCAACGCGCAAGCGAATATAGCTACTATAAAGGAACTGCACATGCTTGAAACCGCAACACAATCGATTATTAATACTGACAATCTTAAAGCCAGCTTAACCCATTCCCATGCTGAATCAAACACAGTAAACCGCTGGAGTGTGGAGCAGATTGTCGCATTATTTGAGCTGCCTTTCAGTGATTTAATGTATCAGGCGCAAACTGTGCATAGAGCTAATTTTAATCCTAATGCGGTACAAGTCAGCACTTTGTTATCGATAAAAACAGGTGGTTGTTCAGAAGATTGTGGTTATTGTCCCCAAGCTGCGCGCTATCACACTGAGGTTGAAAGCGAGCCATTGATGAAGTTAGATGAAGTAATCGCCGCTGCGCAAGAAGCCAAAGACAATGGGGCTAGCCGTTTCTGTATGGGTGCGGCTTGGCGTGGTCCAAAACAACGCGATTTAGAGCCAGTGCTAAAAATGATTGCCGAAGTTAAGGCGATGGGTTTAGAAACGTGTGCGACTTTGGGCATGCTAAAAGAAGGTCAAGCTGAGCAGCTAAAGGATGCGGGTTTAGATTATTACAATCATAACTTAGATACCGCACCAGAATTTTATGGCGAAGTCATTACCACTCGTACTTATCAAGATCGCCTAGATACGCTAGACCGTGTGCGCAGTGTTGATATTAATGTCTGCAGTGGTGGCATTATTGGTATGGGCGAATCGCGTAATCAGCGTGCTGGTTTGTTGGCGCAGTTGGCGAACATGGAGCGTCCGCCAGAAAGCGTGCCAATTAATTTGCTCACGCAGGTTGAAGGGACGCCTCTACACGGCACTGAGGAATTAGATCCATTTGAGTTTGTACGTACAATTGCTGCGGCACGTATTACCATGCCGCATAGCTTTGTTCGCTTGTCTGCAGGTCGCCAAAGCATGAGTGAAGGCATACAGGCTATGTGTTTCTTAGCGGGCGCTAACAGTATTTTTTACGGTGAAAAGTTACTCACTACGGCTAATCCTGAGGCCTCAACTGACAAAAATCTTTTTGCTAGATTGGGTATTAATAAAGCCTAGAATTTCAACAAAGTAAGTCGCTAGATTCCAACTTCCGTCGGAATGACCATTTTATTTAAATTGAATGATAGATGCTAAATAGCCTAAAACTAGAACTAGAAAAACGTAAAGTCGATGGCTTGCTGCGTCAGCGTCGGCTGTTAGATTCGCCGCAAGCTGAGCATATTGTGGCTAATAATCAGCGTTTTTTATCGTTTTGCAGTAACGATTATTTAGGCCTCGCCAATCATCCAACATTAATCGCCGCTATGCAACAAGCCGCTGGAGATTCAGGTGTCGGCAGTGGCGCCTCCAACTTAATCACCGGCCATCATCGCCACCATGATAATTTAGAGAAAAAGCTGGCAAAGTTTGTCAAGTTACCTGCCGCACTGTTATTTTCTACCGGTTATATGGCGAATATCGGCGTGCTAGGTGCGCTGATGGGCCGTAACGATGCAATTTTTGCCGATAAACTTAATCATGCCTGCTTAAACGATGGCGCTTATTTTTCATTGGCAGAATTCAACCGTTTTCCACATAACGATGTTGCTGCGCTTGAAGTTTTGCTTAAATCCAGCAATGCCAAACATAAAATGATTGCGGTTGATGCGGTGTTTAGCATGGATGGTGATATTGCACCCTTGTCCGAATATCTTGCCTTATGCGAAAAATATGACGCATATTTATACGTGGACGATGCTCACGGTTTTGGCGTACTCGGCGAGCATGGTGAAGGTTCGCTAAATCACTGTAACTTAGAATCGCCACGTATTATTATGATGGCAACGCTAGGGAAAGCGGCTGGTGTTGCAGGCGCTTTTGTTGCGGGCGAGCAAGTGGTCATTGACTATTTAATTCAAACTGCAAAAAGTTATGTGTATTCAACACCCGCGCCGCCAGCCTTGTCCGCTACGCTCTCGGCATCGGTTAGTTTAATCGAGCAGGGCGATGATTTACGTACCCATTTACGCATGCTAATTACTTACTTAAAAGATAATCTGCACTGTAAAAAATGGCAGTTAATGCCTTCTGAAACTAGCGTCCAGCCCTTAGTCGTTGGCGGTAACTTAGAAGCGTTAGCCTTGAGTGAGTATCTGCAAACTTTAGGCATTTTGGTGCCAGCTATTCGGCCGCCAACCGTACCAGTCAATACTGCTAGGCTTCGTATCTCACTTTCAGCCGCACATTCTTTAGAAGATGTAAAAGCGCTTATTGATGCTATTCACCAAGCCGAGGCAGAGTTATGAATATCACACCAGCTAATATCCATATTGAAACCACAGGCAAAGGCCCGAACTTAGTTTTACTCCATGGCTGGGCGATGAATGGCGCCGTATGGCAACCGTTGGTGCGTAGCCTGAGCAAGCGATTTACTCTGCATATTGTTGACATTCCCGGCATGGGCTTAAGTCGTCCGATTGAGCCTTACAATTTGCATGCTATCGCTGAAAAAATCGCAGAAATTTTACCGGCGAATGCCGATATTCTTGGCTGGTCTTGGGGTGGGCAATTGGCGATGCGAATTGCTTTGGACTATCCAGATGCGGTACGTAGACTAGTCTTGGTTGGGGCAACGCCTTGTTTTGTGAATAAAGCTCAAACGAATGCTCAGCAAGATTGGCAGGCTGGAATCGCCCCAGAGGTGTTTAACCAATTCGCCAAGAAGGTTGACGAAGAGTATCAAAAAACCATGACACAATTTTTAACCCTGCAGTGTATGGGCGATATTCGTGCAAGAATTACCGTCAGAATGCTACGTAAGAAGTTTGAAGAGCGCCCAGCGCCGAGCACACAAATTTTGCAAAAAGCACTGAATATTTTGCTCGAAACTGATTTACGTGCGGAAGTAGAGTTTTTAAGAAAACCAACCTTACTCATTCATGGCGACCGAGACACTTTAGCGCCAGTGCAAGCGGCACATTGGATGATGCAAAACTTGCCGATAGGCTTTTTGCGTGTAATCGCAGGGGCGTCTCACGCGCCATTTTTATCTCATCAAGAACATTTTATTGATGCACTGGTTCAGTTTTTAGAACCCACCGCATCTTAATTAAGAGCTTAATTTAACATGATAGACGACATTTATCACATCGATAAAAAGCGCGCGCGCGCCTCATTTGGTCGCGCGGCGGATACTTATGATGCCGCCGCCATCTTGCAAAAACAAGTGCGTGAAGAAATGCTAAATCGGCTGGATTTAGTAAAACTTAACCCAGCAGTCGTATTGGATGCGGGTTGTGGCACTGGCGCAGCTAGTCATGCCT
>JBEDKX010000008.1:9784-12418 GCA_041171965.1 Pseudomonadota bacterium
AAAAACGTTTTGCCAAATCACAGGTGGTGTCGTTAGATTTTGCTTTGCCTATGTTACAAAAAACCAGAAAGATACGTAGTGATGTCGGCATTCTAGGGCAAATAAAAAACCTTTTGAGTGGGACCAAACAAAGTCTGATCTGTGCTGATATTGAATCATTACCCATCGCTAATGCTAGTGCCGGTTTGGTATGGTCTAACTTAGCTATTCAATGGTGTAATGATTTAGACTTAGCATTGCAAGAATTTCACCGTGTATTGCAACCAGAAGGTTTGCTGATGTTTAGCACGTTTGGGCCAGATACTTTAAAAGAATTACGCATTGCCACCCAGGGCAAAAACGCTAGCGACGGATTTACCAGTGTCAGCCGGTTTATAGATATGCATGACATTGGCGATGCCTTAGTTGCGTTTTACCCTAACCTACGATGATGTCAAAAGTGTGATGCGCGATTTAAAAAGCATAGGCGCACATAACGCCACTGATGGTCGCGCACGTGGTTTACTAGGGCGCGGATTTTTACAAAATCTGGAGGCGGCTTATGAGCAATTTCGTATTGGCACAAAATCAGATGGCGGTAAGCTACCAGCCACTTTTGAAGTAGTCTACGGTCACGCCTGGCGCGGGAAAGATAAGCCAAAGTTTGATGATGGCGTTTCGCCTGTGACGTTTAAGCCTAGAAATATCTAGTTAAATAAGCAATCAAAAAGCTATATGTTGAAATCTTATTTTATTATCGGCACTGATACCAATGTAGGTAAAACTTATGTTGCAAGTGCTCTAGTACAGCATTTTGTTAGATTAGGTTTTCAATCCCTAGGCATGAAGCCAATTGCTTCCGGCTGTGAGCGTAATCAGCGTGGCGAACTTATCAATGACGATGTACAGGCATTAATCAACGCCAGCAATGTCAGTGCGCCGCTAAATTTAATCAATCCATACCGATTTAAACCAGCTATTGCGCCGCATATTGCGGCGACGCAGGCGGGTGTCTTTATTGATCTGCATGAGATTACGCAGGCTTATGCGCAACTCACCACTTTAGCTGAGGCGGTGGTTGTCGAAGGCGCCGGTGGTTTTTTTGTGCCACTCAATGAAGCTCAAACTTTGGCTGATCTGGCCGTGCAGTTGAATATTCCTATTATTTTAGTCGTGGGCATGCGCTTGGGTTGCATTAATCATGCGCTACTGACGGTGGAAGCAATTCAGTCACGAGGCTTATGCCTGACTGGATGGGTGGCGAATCAGATTGACCCGAACTTTGAAATGTTTGAAGAGAACTTGGCTAGCTTAAAGAAGCGCATCGTTGCACCGTGTTTGAGTGTAGTTGGTTGGCAGGAAGAGGTTCAATTTAACCAGGTTGATTTAATTTAAGGATAGCTTAGCATATTGATTATTGCCGGTCTAAGTTAAATTAGTAATCTATTGCGCCAGCTCTGCAGCCTCTACTAGCACTTTATATAATTGCACTTCCTGTCTGTTATTCACTTGCGCACCAACGGCTATTTGCGAGCGTTTTCCTGGCGCGATGCTGCCAGCAATTTGCATTGATTCACTTTGCGCTACTATACGACCTGTTTTAGCCTCGTATTTCACCACGCGCACTCGCACACGCACTATTGGAGTGGACGTATTGTTTTGTACAACGGCATATAAGTTACCTGTATTATCAGCCTGTGCCACAGCTTGAATGTACTTAGCTGGATTACGAGGTAAATCTATACGCACAACTCTACTTAAGGCGTCTTTACCAATTTCAGAATTAGAATCTGCAGCCATTTGATAGTGTTGTAATGCTACATCTGTTTCGCCACGACCTTCGGCAATTTGGCCTAGCAAGGCATGGCTAGGCGCGGTGGGTAACAACTCATTAGCGCGCTTAAGATAGGCTTCGGCTTCAGTTTTTTTGCCCATATTAAACAGCGCGATGCCACTTTGTATATGCGGTTTAAAATAGTCTGGCTGCATTTTGATGGCCTTTTCGTAAAACGCTAAAGCCTCTAGCGATTTTTTTTGCGATAGGGCAATGTCGCCTAACAGTTCTTGAAAGCGCGCCTCGCGCGGCTCACCAGCAATGGCTTGCTTCGCTAGTGTGGTGGCTTTAACTGTATCTTTCGCCGCTAGTGCTTTTACCCCGTCGTCATAGGCTTTATATGCCGCTTGCGTAGACTTTAGTTTTGCAACTTTTTGCGCGTAGATTTCTTTGCCCCATTCACCACCAGCGCCTACTTGCGCAAGTGTCTGTTTATTGTCGGTGACTCGTTCTGGAGAAGGTGGGTGGCTGGCAAATAAGCCATCAATAAAGTTACTTTTTTTGTCCGCACTTAAACGCACAAAAGTTTCTTGCAAAGTTACGGCTGCCTTAGGGTCATAGCCAGCTCTTTTCATATATTGCATGCCATATAAATCAGCCTCGCTTTCTGCATCACGACCATATTTGCTGGTAGCTAGTTGGCTGCTAAGTTTGGCGCCGCCTACAATTAAATTGGCGTAATTAGTATTTTGCGCGCCTATGCCCACCGCAATCATCGCACCTTGCATAAGGATGCCGCGCTCCATGCTTTTAGCGCCATGCCTAGCGGCAGCATGTACCATTTCATGGCCCATAACGGCAGCCAGTTCAGCCTCACTATT
>JBEDKX010000009.1:0-9587 GCA_041171965.1 Pseudomonadota bacterium
ATATTGGTTTGTAACTGTATGACATTAAACAAACAAATAGGTTTTTATATGCGGAAATTATTACTACTTTATATCATTTTAGCTATCAGTCTTATGCCTATGGTTGCACAAGCAAAAAGCAAAAAGCCGCATAAACACGTAACTGTAAGTAGTTCATCTAAGCATATCAAGCATGCCTCGTTCAAATCTAGACCTGGTTTAAAAGTAACTAAGACTCGCGTTAATCTACGCTTGCATGCGCAAAAATCTGCCGCAGTGTACGCGGGTGCTTACGATGGAGGTGGTCAACTTTTATTGGCCTCATCTAAAGCACTAGTTATTAATCAGCTGACTGGTGAGACCATATTTGCAAAAAATACCAACCAGTCAACACCAATAGCTTCAGTTACAAAATTGATGACAGCAATGGTCATGTTAGACGCACATTTGCCTATGGATGATATGTTGGTCATTGCCGATCAAGATGTTGATTACCTAAAAGGTACCCATTCAAGATTAGCCGTGGGTACATCTCTAACTCGTGGCGAGTTTTTGCAGCTCGCGTTAATGTCTTCAGAAAATCGTGCGGCATCTGCGCTAGCGCACAATTATCCTGGTGGCATTAATGCCTTTATTGGTGCGATGAATCGCAAGGCTAATTTATTGTCCATGAAGTCTACTCGCTTTTTTGATGCAACAGGACTTGATAGTAATAATGTGTCTACTGCTGAGGATCTAGCGCGCATGGTTGATGCGGCCTACCATTACCCTGAAATTCGCCAAGTGACCACCACTGCCTCACAATCGATTAGCTTGTATGGCCGTAGAGATCAGCTCAATTTCTTAAATTCTAATGCGCTAGTCCGTGGTGGTGATTGGGTAATAGGCTTATCAAAAACTGGTTTTATTAACGAAGCTGGACGATGCTTGGTCATGCAAGCAGAGATATCAGGCCAGCCAGTCATTATTGTATTGCTTGATTCTGTAGGTAAGCTTACGCGTATTGCCGATGCTAACCGTATCCGCAAGTGGATTGAGCATAACGATACTAAGTCTTTAGGTCAAAATGTAAGTGGCTAGCATTCATCTGTACTGAAATAGTCGGTGAGTATCTGGAGCTATCAAAAGAAAAAGCGGCTTAAAGGTCGCTTTTTCTATTTAACTTTGTCACTTATAAACACCTGAGTATGCTTTAACCTTTAAGTGATTACTCCGTGGTGGTTTTTTTGGCAGCAGGTTTCTTAACTATTGCTTTCTTAACTGCAGCTTTCTTAGCTACAGTTTTCTTCACTACAGTTTTAGTAGCAGGTTTTTTAGCGGCGACTTTCTTAACGGTAGTTTTCTTGGCAGTTGCTTTTTTAGCGGGCACTTCTTTTGCCGCTTTTGCAGTTAATAACTCCAAGGCTTCATCTAAGGTCAGTGATTCTGGTTCTACGCTTTTTGGCAAAGTTGCGCGAATCTTACCATGTTGCACATAAGGCCCATAACGACCTGCATAGATCTCAATTTGACCATCTTCAGTTGGGTGGTTGCCTAGAGTGCATAATGGGGCCGGGCCGGTATGCGCCGCGGCTAACAAAGCTACCGCACCATCTAAGTCTATGGTAAATACACTCTCAGTTTTGGGAATAGATTTAAATTTAGCATCATGATTCACGTACGGACCAAAGCGGCCAATATTTGCCACAATCTTTTTATTGGTTACGGGGTGTAATCCTAGATCGCGAGGTAACGATAACACCATCATTGCGGTTTCCGTGCTCATATCAGTAAGCGGAATTTCTTTAGGCACACTGACGCGCTTTGGTTTTTTCTTATCACCTTCAATCGCTAATCCTAGTTGCAGATATGGGCCGTAAGGACCATTCATCAGCATAATTTCTTTGCTGGTTTCAGGATCCGTGCCTATTAGGATTGGGTCGCTACCGGCTGTCGCAGCACCATTTAAACTACGTTTGTAATCACATTTAGGTTCGTTGTTGTAGCCCGTGCAACCAATAAAAGTACCAAAACGGCTTAATTGTTTTTGTAATGGTTGGCCGCATTTAGGGCAGGCTTCATCAATCAGCTCGTTACCTGGGCGGTCTACATTTGCTTTGCTTAGTAATTGCTGGTTGAAGCCTTGCCAAAACTCAGCCATCAGTGGAATCCACTCGCGATCGCCATCGGCTACGCTATCTAGTGCGCTTTCTAAGTTGGCGGTAAAGTCGTAATCCACATATTGGGTAAAGTGTTCGGTTAGAAACTTATTCACAACACGACCAACATCGGTAGGTGTAAAGCGTTTTTTATCTAACACTACATATTCGCGGTCTTGCAAAGTACTAATAATACTAGCGTAAGTAGAAGGGCGGCCAATGCCGTATTCTTCTAAAATTTTAACTAAACTGGCTTCGCCGTATCTTGGCGGAGGTTCGGTAAAGTGCTGATCACCGTATATTTTTTCAACAGTGAGTATTTCGCCTGTTTCAAGATGTGGCAATTTGCTTTCACCTTCTTCTTCCTCATCATCAGTGCCTTCCATATACACAGCGATGAAGCCTGGAAATACCAAAGTTTGACCAGTTGCACGGAATAAATTTGCATCGCTACCTACGCTTAAATCTACGCTTACAGCATCAAATTTAGCTGGCGACATTTGGCAAGCCAGCGCGCGTTTCCAGATCATTTCATAAAGTTTAAACTGCTCGTCTGTTAAAAACTGGCGCACACTGGCCGGTGAGCGTGAAATGTCGGTTGGGCGAATCGCTTCATGCGCTTCTTGGGCGCTTTTTGATTTTGTTTTGTACATGACAGGTGATTTTGGCAAATATTCTGCATCAAAATTCTTTTTCACATAATCACGAATTTGCATTACCGCTTCAGCAGCCATATTGAATGAATCCGTACGCATATAGGTAATCAAACCCACTGTGCCGCCGCCGACATCCATACCTTCATATAGTTGCTGGGCAACGCGCATTGCACGTGCTGTGGTGAAGCTTAATTTACGCACTGCTTCTTGCTGCAAGGTTGAGGTGGTAAAAGGTGCCGCAGGGCTACGGCTACGCTGTTTTTTCTCCACCCGAGACACGGTAGTTTTACCCGCACTGGCCAGTAATAATTTGCCAACAATATCAGTGTGTTGATCTTGGTTGATGACCGTGAACTGCTCAACTTTTTGATTGTTTAGTAGCACCAACTTTGCACTGAAACCATGACTGTGTTTTAAAGCATCCAGGTGAATTGACCAATATTCTTGTGATTTAAACGCCTCAATTTCTAGCTCGCGCTCTACAATTAATCGTAAAGCTGGGCTTTGTACGCGACCTGCTGAAAGTCCACGTCGAATCTTTTTCCACAATAGAGGCGATAGATTAAAGCCAACTAAGTAATCCAGCGCGCGTCGTGCTTGTTGCGCATTGACCATAGGCATGGAAATGTCGCGTGGCTCGGCAATAGCGTGTTCAACTGCGCTTTTGGTGATTTCATGAAACACCACACGTTTCATTATTTTATTTTTGAGAAGATTTTTAGATTTTAAAATCTCAGCAATATGCCATGAAATGGCTTCCCCTTCGCGGTCTGGATCGGTTGCCAGATAGATGCTGTCTGCACTCTTGGCTGCCTTTGCTATCGCATCCACATGCTTGCTGTTACGCTCGATAATGTCATATTTCATTTCGAAATTATTTGCGGTATCGACCGCGCCATTTTTAGGAATTAAATCGCGCACATGGCCATAGGAGGCGAGCACCTCGTAGTCATTTCCAAGGTATTTTTTCAGCGTTTTCGCTTTGGATGGAGATTCAACAATTAGCAGTTTGGACATGAATGCCTAAATAAATGGGGTTTGCTTACACAATAGCTTGGCATCATAGCAAGGTAAATGGCTACAAGACAACAACTTACAGAACATTGAGCGTTAATTTATTGCATTATTTGTGAGATTCTACGTTTCTTACAAACTCAATACGTGTGCCATCGGTATTATTTAGACTCAACGCAGCACCTTCATTGGCAATGTCGCCAAATAATGGATCTTCATCATCAGGCTTGGCTTGGGTCAGATTTTTAAAATCATAAAGATTAAAATCAGCTAAATGAGAGGGCTCTACATTACCAATGGCGCGGAATATGTTGTTAATGCGGCCCGGTTGTTCAAGCTCCCAAGCATGTAGCATCTCTTTCACTTTTTGGCGCTGTAAATTTTCTTGGCTGCCACATAGATCACATGGAATGATAGGAAACTCCATTTGTCGCGCGTAGCTAGCAATGTCTTTTTCAGAACAATAAGCCAATGGGCGAATCACGATATTTTGTTTGTCATTGGTAGAGAGCTTAGGTGGCATTGCTTTCATTTTTGCACCAAAGAATAAATTCAAAAACAAGGTTTCAACAATGTCATCTCTGTGATGTCCAAGCGCAATTTTGTTTGCGCCTAGTTCTTTTGCAGTCGTATAAATTACGCCACGTCTTAAGCGAGAACAGAGCGAGCAAGTAGTTTTTCCTTCAGGAATCTTTTCTTTCACTATCGAATAAGTATCTGCTTCAACAATCCGGTAATCAATACCCAACTTCTCAAAATAAGCTGGCAAAATATCCGCCGGGAAACCTGGTTGTTTCTGATCCAAATTCATTGCTATCAGTTTGAAGTTGATTGGCGCGCGCTCTTGCAAGGCCAGCAATATCATCAACATGGCGTGTGAATCTTTACCACCGCTCATGCACACCAGCACTGTGTCGCCTTCTTCTATCATATTGTAATCGCCAATGGCCTTGCCCGTGGCGCTGATTAGACTGTTACGTAGTTTGATGAAATTATTCGAATGGTTGGCTGGTAAGTGTTTGATCATTGGGCTTCTAATATTGAGTTCTAATGTTTGGTTTATTGTTTGGTTTATATTGTTGCTGAATCGCTATTTAAAATTAAATTTAAAGATTAAGCGACCTACCGCCATCAACGGCTAATACATGGCCTGTAATAAATGGTGCATCTGCCACTAAAAATTTAACAGCTTTAGCCACATCTTCAGCTTCGCCTACACGTTTTAGCAGTGTTTGATTGATTACACGCTGGCGATAAACTTCATCAAATTGTGGATTACTTTCTGGCCATTGGACTGGGCCTGGTGCGACTGCATTTACTCGCACTTCTGGACTCAGTTCGTGGGCTAGTGATTTGGTCAGCGTCACCAAGCCAGCTTTTGCTACACTATATATAATGTACCCTTTTTTTGGACGCTCTACATGCATATCGGTAATATTCACGATGCAGCCATGATTTCTACGCAACTCAGGGGCAGCTGCTTGAGATAAAAATAACGGTGCTTTCAAATTGCTACCCATTAAATCGTGCCATTTTTCTTCGTCAATCTCGCCTATTTCACTCGCATAATAAGTAGAAGCATTGTTAATTAGTACATCTAGCCTGCCAAAACATTGCACCGTTTCATGTACTAAATTGGGAATGCCAGTGACATTCAATAAATCACCTTGCACAATAGATACTGAGTTTGGTCGTTGTAAATTGAGTTCAGCTTGCAAAGCGCGCGCTTCATTAATTGAGCTTTTGTAATGCACCATAAGCAAATAGCCCTCAGCGTGCAACATACGGCAAATGGTAGCTCCCACGCGCTTTGCTCCGCCAGTAATTAAAACGACTTTATTTGTATTGTTTGTGGTCACGTATTATCCAATCTTAATTGTTAACTATTATAATCTAAGTCTATGAGTACTTTACCTACACCTTCAGCTGATGCCCAAACACATAGCAAGCAACTTGCATATATTATTCAGCGAGCAATAGAAACCGCAGGTGGCTGGATAAGCTTTGCTGAATATATGCAGTTTGCACTTTATGCAACTGCACATGGGTATTACAGCGGCGGAAGCCAAAAGTTCGGCGACTTTCAAAATGGTGGCGGTGATTTTGTGACGGCGCCTGAAATATCACCCTTATTTGCACAAGCTATTTCCAAACAAATTGCACAGGTACTCGTTGAAACCGATGGCGATATTTTAGAGTTGGGAGCAGGCACAGGAAAGTTGGCAGCAGATATATTGCTTACATTAGCGCAGCTAGGGTCTGATTTTCAAGCACTACCCAGGCAATATTTTATACTCGAAGTAAGTGACCACTTGCGTCAAATTCAGCTAGAAACGCTGCAAAAAAAACTTCCTGTAGAACTTATGCAGCGTGTGGTATGGCTTAATTGTTTGCCACAAACTTTTAATGGCGCTGTGATTGGTAATGAAGTACTGGATGCAATTCCTGTGCATCTTATCCACCATTCAGCACAAGGCTTATATGCACGTGGGGTGGCGTTTGACGGGAAAAATTTTGTATTTAAAGATAGGTCGCTCACCGATCAGCATTTGCTAGAAATAGTAAATAAGCTCAGCTTACCAGAAGGCTATCTCACAGAGGTTTGCCCTGCCGCTAGCGGCCTAATTGCTAGTCTAGCTAGTATGTTAGAGCACGGTATTATTTTGATGATTGATTATGGCTTTGCCGCGCGTGAGTATTATCACCCGCAGCGTAATCAAGGGACACTCATGTGCCATTATCAACATTACGCCCACATAGACCCGTTAATCAATGTTGGACTACAAGATATTACCGCTCATGTTGATTTCACCAGTATCGCCTATGCTGGCGTTAATCATGGTTTAGTGTTGAGTGGATTTTGTAGCCAAGCGCAATTTTTGATGAACTGCGGCATTTTAGATTTGATGTCGCAAGTATCGCCAAATGATATGGCGCGTTACGCGCCGCTTGCTGCGGCTGCGCAAAAATTATTATCCCCAGCTGAAATGGGCGATTTATTTAAAGTCATTGCGCTGAGTAAAAACTTTGAAGCACCACTGCTGGGTTTTGCTAGTGGTGATAAATCTCACACACTTTAATTGTTAAGCAATAAAGTATAATAATGGCTATGACAGAAAACACTCAAATACAGCAAGAAAACTCATTTGAAGCCAGCCAGCTTGAAACTAATCAAACTGAAGCCTCGGAAGACGACGCATTAAAAAACCGTCGCATTCGTAGTTTTGTACTCCGCCAAGGCCGATTAACAAGAGGTCAGGCGCGTGCGCTGGAGACTGGTTTACCACAATTTGGTATCAACTATTCGCCAGAAATCATCGATTTAAACGCCAAATTTAATCGTAGCGAAAGTAAGAAAATATTGGAAATTGGTTTCGGTATGGGTGAGACCACCGCAAAAATAGCTCAAACTTTGCCTGATTGTGATTTCTTAGCTGCCGAAGTGCATACACCTGGAGTTGGTGCCCTTCTTAAGTTGATAGAGGAGTTAGCGCTTACTAATATCCGTATTATTCAGCATGATGTGGTAGAAGTATTGCAAAATATGCTGGCAGAGGCAAGCCTAGATGGCGTGCATATTTTCTTCCCAGATCCTTGGCATAAAACGCGCCATCATAAACGCAGGCTAATTCAAGCTGGTTTTGTAAAGTTGCTATGTAGTAAATTGAAAGTAGGTGGTTATTTACACGTAGCAACTGATTGGCAAGAATATGCAGAATGGGTGTTGGAAGTTTTAAATGCCGAACCATTACTGAAAAATACCGCAGAAGACTATGCTGAAAAGCCTGGTTATAGACCGCTAACCAAGTTTGAAAATCGCGGCATCAAGCTGGGACATGGTGTTTGGGATATGGTGTTTACGAGAAAATAAATTGCAGGTAGATAAATTACCGTGGGATGTGCAGGATCTGTTTATTCGCACACCGATAGCTTAGCCATAAGTCTCACCGAGTTATTCGGCAACATCACCTACATCAAGTTTAAATGTTTTACGCACTAAATCTTCAGGCTCTTCAGCAAATAGCCACTTGCCTATCACTTTTTCAGCTTCTTCAACCCCTTGTTTTTTCAAGCTAGAAAATAATTGTATCGTACATTCACTGTGATAATGCTCGCCCCATGTTTCAATCAGTTCTTTACGCACACGGCTTAAAGTTAAGCCAGCTTCTCCACGTGAGAGTTTGTCTGATTTGGTTAATAAAACATGCACTGGTTTACCGCTAGGACAAAACCAATCTAACATTTGGCGGTCAAGAGGAGTAAGTGGATGACGGCTGTCCATAACTAATACCAAGCCACCTAGGCTTGATCGTTCACTTAAATAACGCGCAAGTACGTTTTGCCAGTGTGCGCGCAAATGTTCTGGCACTTTGGCGTAGCCGTAGCCAGGTAAATCGACTAAATGCCTATCATTACCTAGCGTAAAAAAGTTGATAAGTTGTGTTCGCCCTGGTTGCTTGCTTACAAATGCTAAGCGATTATGGTTAGCTAGCGTGTTTAATGCGCTAGATTTACCTGCGTTAGAGCGACCAGCAAACGCAACTTCAATGCCGCTGGCAATGGGTAAGTCGCGTAAGTGATGGGCTGATATGTAAAAAGTTGCATTTTGAAACAGGGGCATGACAATCCAGTTCGATTTTATTTGTCTCTTTATAGAATATTGCACGCTATTTGGAGGCTGTGTAAACAATAGTGAAAAATGCTATCACGAATAGGCGTTTTTCGCTAAAATAGTGTGTTAATTGATTGAATAATTTACATTAGTCATACCAGTACGCTTTAAGTAGTTGTGATAAGTTCACTCAACAGTGAGTCTGCTATTCATGAGTTTGGTTGGGCTAAGCTATTAGACGTAAGTAAATTCGATTGTGTAATTTTGATATTTAGGAGCAGTAATGCAAGTTCGTCATTTAATGAAGCTCAGTCTAGCCAGTTTAATATTAAGTATTGTGTTTGGTTTTTCACTAAAGGCAGTCGCAGCTGAAAACGCTGTCGATGCTAAAGTCATATCAACTACTGTGGTGCCTGATAAAAAAGCAGCAGAAAAAATTGTTAATGCAGTTTGTTCTGCTTGTCATGGTGTTGATGGCAATAGTGTTGTCACGGTTAACCCAAAACTAGCTGGCCAACATCCTGAATACATTGTAAAACAATTGACTGAATTTAAATCAGGTAAGCGCGCTAACGCAGTAATGTCTGGTATGGCAGCCATGTTAAGTGAAGATGACATGAAAAACTTAGCAGCCTATTTTTCAAGCCAGAAACTTACGCTTGGTGCAGCCAAAACTAATGGTGCGGGTTCTTTAGGTGAAAAAATCTACCGTGGTGGCATAGCCGCCACTAATGTACCCGCATGCGCTTCTTGCCATGGTGCAACAGGCGCAGGTTTGCCAAAACAGTACCCGCATATGGGTGGTCAGCATGCGGATTATACACAGGCTCAATTAAGAACATTCCGCACTGGCGAACGCGCTAATGCACCTATGATGATGACGATTGCTACCAGAATGACCGATGCAGAAATGACCGCAGTTGCAGATTATATTCAAGGTTTGCGCTAGATCAAGTGAGTTTAAAAAAGGGCGGCGTAAGCTGCCCTTTTTTACAGGTTTTTTCTATCCACTTATTGGCGACTGAATTAGTCCCTAATAATATCTACAGATGCACTGATAATTTAGTTGATAACACTAACTTGACGCGATATTCATCAAAAAATTGAGTAAATAATACTTAATACTTTCCAATTTCATCTTCAGAACTCCCTTTATTTTGAACCCTAAACAATCACTATCTAGAAATA
>JBEDKX010000010.1:0-9480 GCA_041171965.1 Pseudomonadota bacterium
GATGTGTATAAGAGACAGGCCGAGGAGGGGGGCTCAGTCAACGTGCAGGGTGAAACCCAAAAGAAGCTCGACGTGCTGAGCAACCACGTCTTCATCCACCGCACCGAATGGGCGGGCAACCTGGCCGGCATGGCCTCAGAGGAGATGGACTTGCCTTACCAAATTCCGGCGCAATACCCGCGCGGCAAATACCTGCTGGTGTTTGACCCGCTGGACGGCTCCAGCAACATTGATGTGAACGTGTCGGTGGGCAGTATTTTTTCGGTGCTTCGGGTGCCGCAAGACCTGGAAGACATGGCCCGCGACCAGCAGCGCGATGTGTGTGAGGCCGATTTCTTGCAGACTGGCACCACCCAGGTGGCTGCCGGATACGCGCTTTATGGCCCCACCACCATGCTGGTGCTCACTTTGGGCAACGGCGTGCAGGGTTTCACGCTCGACCCCAATCTGGGCGAATTCATGCTCACCCACCCACACATCCAAGTGCCGCCAGACACGCAAGAATTTGCCATCAATATGTCTAATTATCGATTCTGGCAAGAGCCTGTGCAACGTTATGTTGATGAATGTCTATTAGGTGCTGATGGCATACGTGATAAAGATTTTAATATGCGCTGGGTGGCCTCAATGGTCGCAGAAGTGCACCGAATATTAGTCCGTGGCGGCATTTTTATGTACCCGCTTGATATGAAGCAACCCACTAAAGCCGGTAAGTTGCGATTGATGTATGAAGCAAATCCGATGAGTTTTATTGTAGAGCAAGCCGGCGGGGCCGCGAGTACTGGAGTGCAACGTATTATGGACATACAGCCTAGCGGCCTGCACCAGCGCGTACCGGTAATAATGGGCAGTCGTAACGAGGTCGAAAGATTAATCGAATATCATCAAATGAATGCGGATTAGCCTAATTTAGCTAAGCCTCATCTAGCCAATCTCCATTTAGCCAACCCCATTGGCGGCATCTTCCAATACCTGTAAAAATGCATCTCCGTAACGATCTAGCTTAGCCTGACCAACGCCACTAATTTGACTCATTTCGTCTATATTGCTTGGCCTGCGGTTTAGGATTTCCAGTAGGGTGCTGTCATGGAATATAACGTAGGGCGGCACGCCTTGTTCGCGGGCGAGTTCAGTACGTTTTGCTTTTAGAATATACCAAAGTGGGTCTTCGCTCACTGCACTATAGATTTCTTTAGCATTAGCGCCTCGGCCAACTTTACTGACTTTTTGTTTCACCACTTCGGCATCGCGGCGTAACCATACTTCACTTTCACTGCGCAACACTGGTCTTGCTGACTCGCTTAGTTTTAAGCCGCCATAAGCTTCAATGTCGCTTTCGAGATAGCCGCCCGCCACTAATTGTCGATATACGCTGCTCCATTGCTGCTGTGAAAGTGCCTTGCCGATGCCAAATGTGCTGAGTTGTTGGTGATTAAATTGTTCGATTTTTGGCGTGGCTTTGCCGAGTAATACATCGATTAAATGCACCACGCCAAATCTTTGTCCGGTACGGTATACGCATGAAAGCGCCATTTGTGCGGCTTGTGTAGCATCCCATGTATCAACCGGTTCAAGGCAGTTATCGCATTGCTCGCATTGGCCTGGGTGTTCCTCACCAAAATAGCGCAATAAAGTTTGATGGCGGCAACTGGTCGATTCGCAAAAACCTAATAATGCGTCTAGTTTTTGCCGCTCGACTTGTTTACGCTCTTCTGGAGCATCCCCAGAGTCCAGCATTTTTCGCATACTGACGACGTCGCCTAGTCCGTAAGTCATCCATGCGTTGGCCGGTAAACCATCGCGACCGGCGCGGCCCGTTTCTTGGTAATAACCTTCCATGCTTTTTGGTAAATCCAAATGTGCGACAAATCTTACGTTTGGTTTGTCTATGCCCATGCCAAAAGCTACCGTTGCGACCATGATTACGCCTTCTTCACGCAAAAATCTTCGCTGATTTCGGTTGCGAACGCTGGCATCTAAACCAGCGTGATAGGGCAGTGCATCCCAGCCGCGAGACTTTAACCATTCGGCGGTTTCTTCTACCTTGCGACGTGATAAACAATAAATGATGCCAGCATCATTAGCATGCTCACGCTCTAAAAAGGATTCTAGCTGCTGGCGTGCATTGGCTTTTTGCGTCACGCGGTAGCGAATATTGGGGCGGTCGAAGCTAGAAACAAACTGACGTGCTTCTTCTAGCTTAAGCCTTTCGATAATTTCAGCGCGGGTAGGCGCATCGGCTGTGGCTGTTAGTGCAATGCGAGGTACATGCGGGAAACGCTCGTGCAACACGGTAAGTTTACGATATTCTGGCCGAAAATCATGTCCCCACTGCGACACGCAATGAGCCTCATCAATGGCAAAAAGTGCAATGCCAGCACCTTCTTCTATTTCTTCTAATAGCGTTAAAAAGCCACTCATTAACAAACGTTCTGGCGCGACATAAACAATCTGTAAATGTCCACGCATCAGTTGTGCGGTGATTTCCCGCGCTTCTTCAGCATCTTGGCTGGAATTCAAAAATGCTGCCCGCACGCCCAGTTGCTTTAGCGCGTCGACTTGGTCTTGCATTAACGCGATTAGTGGAGAAACGACAATCCCAACACCCTCACGCAATAATGCCGGTAGTTGGTAACAGAGTGATTTCCCACCACCTGTGGGCATCAACACTAAGGCATCGCCACCTGCGGTAACATGGTCTACGATGGCTTGTTGTTCGCCCCTGAAAGACGAGTAGCCGAAAACATCGTGCAGAACTTGTTGAGATTTATATTGGGCAGCGGAATTTGACATGGCGCCATTGTAACACTGCACAGTCTACGCACTGGCGACTAGCAGAGTTGCGATGTTTTGTTCGGGAGTAAAACTGGGGTGGACTCTTTAATTAATTTTGAAATCATCACTGCTATCAGAATTGCTCCCACCAGCGCGGCTTAACCTGTCAAATACCGCAGCCCACTCTGGGCTAGCCGGAGGTAATTCAACCAGTAGTAGGTCTTTTTTTAGCGCGTCTAAACGATGTAAGCTGTCATATAATTGTTCGGCAACTTCGGCCGGTTTGCTTGATAAACGCAGCACGGTACACGCTGGCGCTTCACCTTCGCCTATCAGTAAAGCCGCACATTCTAAATCTGCCTTGGCTAAGGCTTGCTGTTTATGAATAAGCGCCACTTTATCTTTAAATAATAACAATGGCGTGCGTGGTGAATAATGAAGTGCATGCTGACCGGGTGCTTTTGGTGTCGATATTTCACTGGACTCTGAGGCCGAGGATTTTTTACTTTGAGGCGCTTGCCCAGCCACTTTAGTAATCTCAGCTTCACTAATCATGCCTGGTCGTAGTAACTGCCATTGGCCATTTTCCGCCACACTCACAATCGTAGATTCAATGCCAATTGCGCAGGCACCACCATCTAATACCGGGATGGTCTCGCCTAATCCAGATTCAACATGAGCTGCCGTAGTTGGACTTAGTTGGGTAAATAAATTAGCCGAAGGTGCTGCAACACTTAGACCGCTGAGTTTTAGTAGCGCCAGAGTAATCGTGTGGTTAGGCACGCGAAGCGCAATCGTAGGCTCATTGCCACGCACGATGCGTGATACATGGCTTTTTGCCGGTAATACTAAAGTAAGCGCACCTGGCCAAAAAGTCTCAGCCAGCTTGACTGCAACATCAGGAAAACATGTCGCCCAATTGTTTACTTGGCTAATGTCACTAATATGTACAATCAACGGGTGATCTGCCGGACGTTGCTTGGTGGTGAATATTTGCTGCAGAGCGCTATCATTGCTCGCATCTGCCGCAAGGCCATATACGGTCTCAGTAGGAATCGCTACAACTTCACCACGCTTGAGTCGCGCGGCTGCATCTTCTAAACTAATACGCATATTTAAAACACTAACCACATTTAAAAAACATATTTTACTACTCTAAGGGCCACTATCACATCAATTCGGCTGTGATGCTATAAAATAGTGAATCATTATCTTTAAAAGAAAACAATATGAGCCAAGCGAGCAGCAATAAAATCACGGTTGAAAAGAAACCTAAACAAGCTAAGTTAGATGCGCTGGGCGTAAGCAAATGGCCAACTTGGCAGAAAGAGATTTCAGTATTCCCTTGGACTTTTCCTGAGCAAGAAATTGCCTATATTCTTGAAGGTGAATGTGTAATTACCCCTACAGGCGGCGCTGCAGTGACTTTTGGTAAAGGTGATTTAGTCACATTTCCTGCCGGCATGACAGCTAGCTGGGAAGTTAAAAAACCATTACATAAACATTATCAATTGGATGGTTCATTGATCGGTCGTATTTATCGTCGTTTAAAATTAAAGCTAAAACTGTAAGGCTAAGTATTCTTGCAGTCTTGGAGCCTGTTGAACCAAATCATCCAGCTAGGCAATGAGTCAGATTGAAATGTGTCAGATTAATTAGACATTGATCAAAGGCTGGGTGCTGATGGTTTTAGTCAGCGATAAGACTGTTTTTATTTAACAAGCGCTCGTAACTCACCACGTTGATAACGTTCTGCCATCGTTTCACAAGAAATCGGGCTTATCGCGCTAGCATGGCCGGCAGATCCAAAGGCAATATAGCGCGCTTTGCAAATATCCCGCATCCCGGCGACAGAAGCCTTCAGGTATTTTCTAGGGTCAAATTCTTTTCTATTTTGTGCGAAATATCGACGTAGCGCACCGGTTGTAGCCATGCGTAAATCGGTATCAATGTTAATTTTACGCACACCATGTTTAATGCCTTCAACAATTTCTTCTACCGGCACCCCGTAAGTTTCGCCCATGTCACCGCCAAATTCATTGATGATATGCAACCATTCCTGCGGTACCGATGAAGAGCCATGCATGACCAAATGCGTATTTGGAATACGCGCATGAATTTCTTTAATGCGGCTAATTGCCAAGGTCTTTCCTGTGGGAGGCTGGCTAAATTTGTAGGCGCCATGGGAAGTGCCAATAGCGATAGCCAAAGCATCTACGCCAGTTTGTCTGACAAACTCGGCGGCTTCTTCCGGATCCGTCAGCAGTTGTGCCTGATTCAGAATGCCAGTTGCACCAGAACCATCTTCGTCGCCTGCTAGCCCAGTTTCTAAGGAACCTAGTACACCAAGTTCACCTTCAACGGAAACGCCAATGGCATGGGCAAAATCTACGATTTTTTTGGTGGCGGCTACATTGTATTGAAAAGTAGACGCTGTTTTGGCATCTTCCATTAATGAGCCATCCATCATCACGCTAGAAAATCCAGAGCGCATCGCCTGAATGCATACCGCAGGCGTATGGCCGTGATCTTGATGCATGACAACTGGAATATGCGGATAAGATTCTATAGCGGCCAATACCAAATGTCGCAAAAAAGCCTCACCGGCATATTGGCGTGCGCCCGCAGAACCTTGCAGAATGACTGGGCTATTCACTTCATCTGCGGCCTGCATAATGGCGTGAACCTGCTCCATATTATTCACGTTGAATGCCGCAAGGCCGTAATCATGTTCTGCCGCGTGGTCTAGTAATTGACGCAATGAAACGAGGGCCATGATGTCTTCTCAAATAATTAAAACCATGTGCTGATCACACCCGTGGATTTGTTAAAAACAGTCTATCCCTTAATATTATCTTTATGTTGTCTTTATATGTTTTTTAATATTGGGCTTTATGTTTTTTGACGCGACTTTTATCAGCCCTTTTAATGATTTTTATAAAGCGCCAACGCCAGTGCGCGCTGAATAGCATGATCAACCACCGGCGCAGGATAACTTTTGCCTATGTCTATACCTAAATCCATCCTGCGAATGGGTGAAATGAGCCACGGTGCATGAATTTCTTTGTCGTTGCATTTGCTGAGTTCTGGCACGTATTTACGAATAAACTTGCCCTGACCGTCAAAACGCTCACTTTGTGTGATTGGATTGAAAATTCTAAACCAAGGCTGCGCGTCACAACCGGTACTGGCAGCCCATTGCCAGCCGCCATTGTTGGCGCTTAGGTCAAAATCGATTAACTTTTCGGCAAAATAGCGCTCACCCCAGCGCCAGTCTATCAGTAAATCTTTGACCAAAAAGCTCGCCGCAACCATACGCAAGCGGTTATGCATAAAGCCGGTGCTGTTGAGTTGGCGCATGGCCGCGTCGACTAAGGGGTAGCCTGTGTTACCTTCACACCAAGCTTCAAAAAGCGCTTGATGGTTAGGAAAAGGTAGCGCCTCAAATTCTGCTTTGTATGCCTGACCCAAAGCGACGCGTGGATTATGATGCAAAATCTGCACATAAAAATCACGCCAGATTAATTCATTCAGCCAGGTCTGCGCACCGGCATTAGCTTCTTGTAGCGCCTCACGTGCCAAATGACGAATAGATATGGTGCCAAAGCGTAAATGCACTGACAAATAAGAGACGCCTTTAATCGCCGGAAAATCGCGCGCATCTTTGTAGCGATACATGCGCTCTTTAAAGTCATTGAATAGGCTTAATCCACCGGCCATGCCCGTAGGTAAGCGCATGCTAGCTAGATTAGTGCGTACAAAACCAATGCTTTCTAATGAAGGTAATTCACTAGGCTCAATTATTGCTAAATTTTGAATATAAGCATCAACCGGGTAAGGCTTAAGGTAAAAATCATTAACGGTTTTAAGCCACATGTTTTTGTAAGGCGTAAACACACCATAAGGCTTGCCGGCTAGGGTTAATACTTCATCTTTTTCAAAAATCACATGATCTTTGTAATGATGGAAGCTGATGTTGTTTGAATTGAGTTGCTCGGCAACATGGCTGTCGCGAGCAATCGCGCTGGGTTCGTAATCGTGATTAACAAAAACCGCTTGGACTTGCAGCGCCTTGGCTAACTGGATAATTTCGCTTTGAGCGCTGCCATGCAAGACGATTAAATCGCCACCTTTGGCTTGCAAAGCTAATTTAAGCTCACGTACGCTTTCCCAAATAAACTCAACACGGCGATCCGCTTTGTCGGCTAAATGATCAAGAATATCGGTATCAAACACAAACGCGCAATAGACTTGTTGGCTAGATTTCAGCGCATGATAAAGCGCTGCATGATCGTAATCACGCAAGTCACGTCTAAACCAAACTAAGGATTTTTCATGGTTTGGGCTTGCTGGCGTTGCTGACATAATTACTCGCGATGATAGGGATGATTGCTAATGACTGAGTGCGCGCGATAAAGTTGCTCGGCAAGTAATACTCTCACCATCGCATGCGGTAAAGTAAGTTTGGATAAGCCCCAAAGCCAATCGGCTTTTTGTTTGACTGAGATATGCAAGCCATCTGCGCCACCAATAATTAGCGCGACGTCACGACCTGAAAATTGCCAATCTTTAAATTTATCGGCTAGTTGCATGGTGGTCACTTCTTGGCCGCGTTCATCTAGCGCAATGCAATAATCTTTGCCTATTGCATCTAAGATGCGTTTTGCTTCAATGAGCTGAATGTTTTCTGTGCTGTTGCCCGCGGCACGTTTTTCGGGCTTGATGTCGATAATTTCAACTGAGGCTTCACGCGGCATGCGCTTGGTGTATTCAGCGCAGGCGGTTTCAACCCAACTTGGCATTTTGTGACCGACAGAGATAATACGCAGTTTCAAATATTAACCTTTCAGCAGTCACTTCGCAGGGTAATATTTTTATATCACCCAACTGATTTTGACGCTTTGCTATTTTTACTAATACAATTGTATTAATAAGACCGTATTAATCTTCGCCGTTATCTAAAGGATTTAAATTGTCAGGCTTAATATGGCCGCGACGGTTTTCTGCTTCGCCCCATAATTGCTCAAGATTATAATAAGCGCGCGTGGTTGGTACCATAATGTGCACCACAATATCGTCTAGATCGACCAATACCCACTCGCCTTCTTTTTCGCCTTCAGTACCACGAATATGGTAGCCTTTTTCTTTTAGCTTTTCACGCACGTTATCGGCCACAGCTTTGGCTTGGCGGCTTGATGTTGCAGAAGCAACAATCATATAACTCGTCATGCTGGTAAGCTTGCGCACATCCATCACGGTAATATCAAAGCCTTTAATATCTTCAATTGCATCAACTACTGCAAGTTTCATAGCCTCTAAATAGATTGCGTCTGATTTTGCTACATTTAAATCTTTTGTCATTTAAGCGGCCTGTACTGGAATTTTATTGCGTTGAGATTGTATGCGGTTTTGTTCGTCCACATACACAAGTTGCGGGCTGAAACTTTCTAGTTCAGCCTCTGAATATTGGGCATAGCTAGCAATAATTAAAATATCGTGCGGTGCAGCTTTATGGGCAGCCGCGCCATTAACCGAGATAATGCCTGAATTGCGCTCGCCAAGGATGGCGTAAGTGCTAAAACGCTCGCCATTATTCACATTGTAAATGTGAATTTTCTCGTACTCACTAATATTAGCCGCTTCAAGCAAGGCCTCATCAATAGCACAACTACCTTCGTAATGTAACTCTGAGTGGGTTACATGAACGCGGTGTAACTTAGATTTGAGCATGGTTCTTTGCATGTGCTTAAGCGTTTTCCAAAAGGGACTGCATTATAGTCTTTTCAAACACTTAGCGCAAAAATTCAATATTATCAATCAGTCGTGTGTTGCCTAACTTGGCTGCAGCAAGCACCACTAAATGGCTATCGCTACCATTCGCGCTGCTTAGGTTGATTGCTGATCTAATTGAAATATAATCGATCACCCAGCCTTGTGCATTAAGCGTTGCGCTGGCTTCTTGTTCCAATCTGTCAAATTCAACATGACCAGCTTTTATCTTGATAGCAATATTCTGCAAAATAGCATTCAATTGACTGGCTTGCTGGCGTTGCTCCTTAGTTAAATAGCCATTTCGTGAGCTCATAGCCAAGCCGCTAGCCTCACGCACCGTTTCGCCGGCAATGATTTGTATCGGCAAATTAAACTGCTTCACTAGCTGTTTAATGACAAATAGTTGCTGAAAATCTTTTTGGCCGAATACTGCAGTAGCTCGTTGTACGCCATTCAAAAATACCATGTTGAATAGTTTTAACACCACAGTAGCCACGCCAGAAAAATGTCCCGGGCGAGTAGTGCCACAAAGCTCATTGGCGATGCTTGGCAGTGCGATGCTCATCGTTTGGTTTAGATTCACGCCATCAAAGTCTGGATACATTTCCAATACTGTTGGCGTGAAAACAATGCTAGCGCCTGCGGCTTTAAGCTTTTCACAGTCAGCTTGTAAGGTCCGTGGATAGCTGGCTAAATCTTCATTGGCGCCAAATTGTAAGGGGTTTACAAAAATACTTACCACTACACATTCCGCCTGTTGTTTGGCTAACGTTACTAAGTGAATGTGGCCAGCATGCAGATTGCCCATGGTTGGAACAAAGGCAATGTTTTCTTGATTTTTTAATGCAAGTCTTAAGGCGGAAACAGTGTTGATTATTTGCATCGGTGTTTGTTTAATATGTGTTTATTTACAATAGATATATGTGTGATTAG
>JBEDKX010000011.1:0-761 GCA_041171965.1 Pseudomonadota bacterium
AGAGGCTGGTTATCATCATGTAAGCCAAGTCATTTCGCATGGTGAATTTAGCGTGCGCGGTGGTTTGGTCGATTTATTTCCTATGGGTTCTGCACTGCCTTACCGAATTGATTTGTTTGATAACGAAATTGAATCGATACGTACTTTTGATGTAGATACGCAGCGCAGCTTATATCCTGTGCCAGAAATCAGGTTATTACCAGCACGTGAGTTTCCATTAGATGAGAGCGGTGTTGCGCAATTTAGAGGTCAATTTAGAGAGACTTTTGAAGGCGACCCGCAACGCGCTAAAATTTATAAAGATGTCAGCAAAGGTGTCGCCACCGGCGGTATTGAGTGGTATTTACCCTTATTTTTTGAGCAAACTGCGACCTTTTTAGATTATTTACCAGCAGATTGTTTGCTGTGTTTGCATGGTGATTTAGACCACAGCGCACAGCAATTTTGGCGTGAAGCACAATCGCGTTATCGCAACTTGGCGCATGATGCTGAACGACCGTTAGTGATGCCGGAAAAATTAATCATTAAAACTGAAGATTTCTTCAGCGCTACGCATCAATTTAGCCGTTTAACCTTGAACACCATTAGCCAGTCTACTGGGCTGCCAGCGCTCGATATTGAACGCCGCGCCGAACAGCCTTTGCACAAACTACAAGCTTATATTGCTGATTTTTCTGGACGTATTTTAATTGCCGCCGAAAGCCTAGGCCGCCGTGAAACCATCTCGCAGCTATTTGCTGACCACGACATTAAGCCCGCCA
>JBEDKX010000011.1:772-10052 GCA_041171965.1 Pseudomonadota bacterium
GAGTTTGTTGATTCCAAAGAAAAAGTCATGTTGGGCGTTTCACCTTTGCATCATGGCTTTCGCCTTGAAGGCAAAACAGCCAGTAAGTCTGTTGCAGTTATTACCGAAGCTGAGCTTTACGCCGCCACTGTGCGTCAACAACGTCGTCGCGAAAAAGAAAAAGCGCGTAGCACCGAAGGTATGCTCAAAGATTTATCTGAGCTACGTATGGATGACCCAGTGGTGCATGAGCAACACGGGGTTGGTCGTTATAAAGGCTTGGTGAATTTAGATTTTGGCGAAGGCGAAACTGAGCTTTTACTGCTGGAATATTTTGGTGACGATAAGCTTTACGTGCCAGTTTCGCAGTTATTTTTAATCTCACGATATTCAGGCGGCCCACCAGAATCTGCACCGCTACATCGCTTAGGTAGCGGTAATTGGGAAAAAGCCAAGAAAAAAGCCCTCAAACAAATTCGCGATACCGCCGCTGAGTTATTGAATTTGTACGCACAACGCGCCTCGCGCCGTGGCCATGCATTTACTTTAAGTTTGCATGACTATGAATCGTTCTGCGAAGGCTTTCCTTTTGAAGAAACGCCAGATCAGTTAGAAGCTATTGAAAACGTCATCAAAGATATGCAGTCTGGCCGGCCTATGGATAGATTGGTTTGCGGTGATGTGGGCTTTGGTAAAACCGAAGTAGCGCTACGTGCCGCCTTTGTCGCAGTAATGGGCGGCAGACAAGTAGCGGTGCTGGTACCAACTACGCTGTTGGCTGAGCAACATTTTAATAACTTTAAAGATCGCTTTGCCGATTGGCCAATTAAGATTGCGGAAATCTCACGTTTTAGAACCGCCAAAGAGCAAAAAGAAGCGTTGGCTGGTTTAGAAGCGGGGCAAATCGATATTATTATCGGTACGCACCGTTTGATTCAAAAAGATGTGAAATTCAAAAACCTAGGTTTAGTGGTGCTAGATGAAGAACACAGGTTTGGGGTGCGTCAAAAAGAGCAGTTAAAAGCCTTACGCGCAGAAGTCGATATTCTGACGCTAACCGCTACGCCGATACCGCGAACTTTGAGTATGGCGATGGAAGGCTTACGTGAATTTTCTATTATCAGCACGCCGCCGCAAAAACGCTTAAGCATCAAAACTTTCCATACTGATTATTCTGAAGGTATTATCCGTGAAGCGGCCATGCGTGAATTTAAGCGCGGTGGCCAAGTGTATTTCTTACATAATGAAGTGGATACCATCCATTCTATGCGTGAGAAACTAGAGCGTATTCTGCCGGATGCACGTATTGCGGTTGCACACGGCCAGTTACGTGAACGCGAACTTGAGCACGTGATGCGCGATTTTTATAATCAGCGTTTCAACCTATTACTTTGCACCACTATTATTGAAACCGGCATCGACGTACCAACCGCTAATACCATTATTCTTAACAAAGCCGATATGTTTGGCCTAGCGCAAATGCACCAATTACGCGGTCGTGTCGGTCGTTCGCATCACCAAGCTTACGCGTATTTACTCACAGATCCTGATCGTAAAATTACTGTGCAAGCGCAAAAACGCTTAGATGCCATTCAGCTCATGGAAGACTTGGGCGCAGGTTTTCACTTAGCCATGCATGATTTAGAAATTCGTGGTGCGGGTGAATTACTCGGCGATAGTCAAAGTGGTGAAATGCAAGAAATTGGTTTTCATTTGTATTCAGACATGCTCAACCATGCGGTTAAACAACTAAAAGCTGGCAAAGAACCAGACCTAAATGCGCCATTAGGCGTGACGACTGAAATTAATCTACACACGCCAGCATTATTGCCCACCAAATATTGCCAAGATGTGCATGAGCGTTTGGTTATTTACAAGCGTTTGGCCAATTGTAATGATGATGAAGCGCTGGATAATATGCAGGAAGAGCTGATAGATAGATTCGGTTTATTGCCAGAACAAGGCGAGGCGCTAATCGCCTGCCACAGACTAAGAATCGCCGGGAAAGCCATCGGCATTGTGAAAATAGATGCGAGCTCTGAGGCTATTCAATTACAATTTAACGCGAATGCAGATTTAGACCCAACCAAGCTCATTGCCTTATTGCAGCGCGACCGCCGTTGTCGCATGAATGGGCCAGATAAATTTAGAATGACGGTGAATTTAGAAGACATTAATCAACGCGCTGATTTTGTAAAAGTATTATTAAAAGAATTTGTTTAGCAGGTAAAAATTAACAATTATAAAATTAGAAAGAAGCTATGTTAGAAAAACTTATCACAATTATCGCCGCTTGGATTATGAGCGTTATCTCAAGCATGGGTTATGCCGGTATCGTTTTACTAATGGCTATAGAATCGGCCTGCATTCCGTTGCCCTCTGAAATCATTATGCCATTTGCCGGCTTTTTAGTGTTTAAAGGTGAAATGAACTTATGGTTAGTGGCCTTGGCCGGTGCCATCGGTTGCGTAGTGGGTTCTATTCCGGCTTATTATGTAGGAATGTTTGGCGGCAGGCCGTTGGCAGAAAAGTATGGCAAATATATATTGCTCTCTAAAAGAGACTTAGATTATGCCGATCATTTATTTGAGAAACATGGCGAAATCATTATTTTTGTAGCACGCATGCTACCAGCAATACGAACTTTTATTGCCTTCCCAGCCGGTGTGGTACGAATGAATATGCCTAAATTTATATTTTATACATTTGTCGGCTCATTTATTTGGTGTGCTTTACTGGCTTATGCTGGCATGAAATTTGGTGAGAACTGGGTGAGTCTAAAAGTGTATTTTCATGAGTTTCATTATTTAATTGCGCTGGCTGGCTTATTGTTTATAGCCTGGTATGTGCGTAGGCACTTTAAGCAAGAAAGCCAATAGCAGTGTATTTTTGCTGAGTATTTTTATAGCCACTGCCTTGTGCTGTGCCTATAAAAACTCACAACACAAACAGCTCACCTGAACTTAAAAATAATACAGCGGTTTTAATTTTCCAGCCTTCACCAACAAATAAGCTTTGATAACGTGCTAACTGCGGACGATGTTGCTCTGCCGCCGCTGGTAAATCTAGCTTTTCACCTGAAATACTGAGTTTGTAATCAATAATCCAGCGTATGTTTTCACCATTAACACACTCAATAAACGTCCGGTCTATCACATGATTTTTAAGGCCGCCATCAGTTGCCTGCATCACACTGAACTCACTGGCCGCATTCGTGTGTTTTTGTAGCACCCATTGCCCTGCTGCGCTCGCTAATGTTGTTTGTAACGCAGCCAACACCTGTGCGGCGGATGACTGGCACACACTTGATGCATGACCTTGTAGCATCAACCATTTTTGCATCGCTGGCAAACAAGCTGAAAGGCGTTCAGCGTGCCAATCTTGTAAAGCACTGGCAGAAAATAAGGCCATGTAAAGATGTGCCAGTGTGCCGCAATGCCTTTGCATATCGGCGTTAATATTTGTACTGCCGATTAAGGATGCTTCACTATCATGAAGCGACGTGACGCTATTCGTAAAAATGCTGGTTTCATCACTTAATATGGCTAGAAAATTGTTAGGTGATTGGTTAGAGAATTCACCGCTATCCAAACGCTGCAATTGTGGCTTAAATTGGCTAATATCACACACCTCCGAATAGCGAGCACTAGTTGCAATTGGCGCAGTATTAATAAATTCAACTTCAACCGCTGGCCACAATACTTTAAGCAAGGTTCTTGCGGCAGGCTTTATTTCACCTTTCTGATTCATTTTGACGCTGGCAATTAAATGTAATTGCCGCTGTGTGCGGGTAGCTGCTACGTACAATAATCGCACTATTTCATTATTGTTACGCTCTGCCTCTAGATCTTTAAGAAATTGATAAACACTGGGTGTGTTGCTTGGCTTTGCTACAGCTTTAGAGCCGGTTTTAGAATCAGATTTAGACGCGGATTTAGACACAATCCGGTTGACCATTAATGGCGCTGCAATTAAATGCATTTGTTTATCTATCGTAACTTCTTGCCATAATACCAATTCGTTATCTGGGTTTCTTGGCGGGCGATTAAGCGCTGGTAAAATTACCGTATCAAACTCTAAACCTTTCGATTTATGGATGGTTAAAAACTGCAAGCTGTCATCAGCCTCAAGGTCAGGCTTGGCATAGAGCTTGGTCATACTGCTCTCTAATGCAGCAATATCAAAATGTCCGCTACGGCTAATTTTTTCAACCAAATCAAAAAACACCTGAATATCGCGATTATCACCGGCATTCACCAAACATTTACCACCACCTAATTGTAGCCAAGTACTTTCTAGCCAGCGGCGAATAGGCATACGACCTTGATGCTCAAAAGCTTCGGCCAGAATATTCTTCACATGCGTCAAACGTAAAAGACCATCGGCAGTTAATTTTTGTAAGCGCGTTTCATCCTGCATCAGTTGCCAAATAGTAGCGCGATGATTATCAGCCGCCAGCGTGTGTAAGTCAGCCAAAGTTAATCCACACCAAGGTGCTCGAAGTATATTCAGCCAATGAATTCTATCGGCTCTATGATGCAACGCGCAGGTCAGCGAAAAAGCATCTTGTACCGTTTGCCTATCATTAAGTTGTTCAATTTCCAATGCCTGAAATAATAATGTCGGATGATTGCGCCGAATCTCAGACACTAATTCTTTTAAATGGCTACGACTACGCACCAATACTGCAATTTTATTCGCGGGGTTATCTGCACGTAACTTTATGATTAAATTAGCAACATAACTTGCCTCTATCAGTTTGGCATTAACACTTTCAGCATCGTCCTCGTCCTCATTAGCCTCTAGAATAATGGGATGCAATTGCATGCCGTCTCCGGCGACGTCTGCACGTGTGGCAGTAAATTCTCGATAACTAATGGCGCCTTGGCGGATATTGTCATTTTCTGGAAAAACTTGTTGAAATGCTTGATTAATCCAGCGCACCACCTCAGGATGAGAGCGATTATTGCGGCTTAATTGCAAGCGTATTAGCGGTAAATAGCCAATACCGTTTTGCGTAGCTTGTAAAAATAAACTGACATCCGCTTTACGAAAACGATAAATAGATTGCATAGGATCACCGACACAAAATAGCGTGCGGCCATCATCAGGTTGCCAGCCTGCAATCAACTTTTCTATCAAACACATTTGCACCGGGCTGGTATCTTGAAACTCATCTATCAATAAATGCGAGATTTTATAATCAAGCTTTAAAGCTAAATCAGTCACGCCATTTTCATCCTCAAGCGCTTGTTGGGCACTTTGTGCAATTGCCACAAAATCAACTTCGCCGGCCGACTGAAACACCGCCCATAAATGCGTAGCTGCGAGGATTAAAAGCTTGGTGAGCGCTTGTATCACCAGCTGATTTTCTGCCACGGTTGTGATAGAAGGTAAATCTAAAATAGCGGCAATTGCTTGGTTATTTTCTAGCGAATTGATGATAGCGTAATAGGCCTCTTTTTGGCTTTTACCTTCATCTGTCGCTGGGAAACCATTGGTTTTATTAACAGACTTTCTAAAATTTTTATCAGCTTTAGTCAGTAAAAAATTCGCCAGCGCTTGCCACTCAATAAGATCTTCAGCATCCGCTAGCAGCGCAAAATGCCAATCCAGTAAAGGGGCAATGTCTGCATCTTCTGCTAAGTTTGCCGCTGCATAACGTGCCAGCGGCATCAGCGCATTTTGGATATTTGGCGTTACAATATCAAGAACAGATTGCAAAGTTTCTGCTATTAAATGTTGCAAAGCGGCTTCAGTATTGCGTGACATTTCTTCAACGTCTAGGCCACGCATCTGACTGGCAAGCGGCAACCATTGGTCACGTCGCGCCAACATTTTTGCCAATAGCGCAATTAACTTTTCGCTATTATTATCCATATAACGGAGCGCGGTAGTCACAACGTCGTCAGACTTGGTTTCTAGCATAATGTGCGAAATGGCACGGCGCGCGGCATCAAGATAATGCGAATCAGTGTCATCGCTCACCATAGGTTGCCCACCGAATTTACTCAACAACGGCATTTGTCGGGTTAAACTGCTGCAAAGCGCATCAATAGTTAAAATCCGTAAGCGACTAGGCTGCTCGATAATATTCCACTGTTTTTCCTTAGATTGCCGGAGTGCATCATTGGCTAAATCACGTGTTACCAGTTTGTGCGCAGCAGTTTCAGGCCTTTGATTTTGGGCATGCTCTAAGCTCAATAAAATACGGTTACGCATTTCTGTAGCAGCTTTATTGGTAAAAGTGAGCGCGATAATTTCTTCAGGCTCGTTAACAATAGCTAATAATTTTAGGTAGCGCTGCGTCAATAGCTCAGTTTTTCCGGCACCCGCTGGCGCTTCCACAATAAAGGAGCGCTTGTGATCTAAAGCGCGTATGCGGTTAAGGCTATCTAAAGCATTGAGATCAATGGTGTTTGAGTTATTTAAATCCAGTTCAATCGTCATGCTTTATCACCTGCATTTACAGCAGCCTGTAACTTTTCAAACTGCATACGGCGCTCAGGCAACCTTAGTAAAGGCAAGACTTCACAATAGTTCAAATCAGTCTCTTTATTAAAAGTGGTGCTGGCAACTCCCGATTTAATTTCATGCGCAATGTTAGTCAAACTGGTATACCAGTGTTCTAGCAAAGAATCCCAATCGGCGAATTTTATAAAGGCAGAGCTATTTTTCACTTTGTGTAAGGCAGTCACTTCAGGCAACACGCCCTCTTCAACAGATAAACCAATAAACTTACTTTCATCGGTGCGCACCTTGGCAAAACAAACGGCCACGACAGACTCATATTTAAGCGCCAGTGATACATAAATCGGCAATTGCGGCTCAGAAATCCTGTCATCCGCCCAACTTTTATTGGCCACCACTGCGCTGGTTTTGTAATCAATCACCACTAAACCGCCATCGGCTAAAGCGTCAATACGGTCTATGGTAAATTTAACAGGCAAGCCTTCAACTTCAATGGAATACTTTTCCTCGCAGGCATGTATTTTAAAGTCGGCGCGTTCTAATTCTAAATCCAACCAAAACTCTAGCAATTGTTGTAGTCGTTGTTGCTCAATTTGCATGACTTGCGGAGGCAAATGTACGGTAATTTCTTGACCTAATTCCAGCATACTTTGGGCGATTGCAGTCTCAATCGCCAATGTGCGCCGTTCATCAGTCATGGCTTTTAAGTTGCTTAAACTTTGACAATCTTGCCAAAATAATTGCAATACTTTATGTAGTAAACTGCCGCGCGACATATTATCTAGTCCATCAATTGGCGTTTCTAGCTTACTAGCGCCTAGCCGATACTGATAAAACGCCCATGCGGGACAAATTGCCTGCGTAGCAAAAAGTTTAACGCCTCCATGCACTTTCTCATCAACGCCTATAACCGGTGCCAGACTGTCATCAAGCATTTGCATAACGGTTGGTTGGGCTAATTGTTCAGCTAGGGTTTGAATCATTTCCGTTGGTGAAGTTGGGGTTTGAGGCAAGTTATCATTTAACAACGGCGATGGACGTAACTCACGATCTTCTTCTTTAAGTGAGTAAGAAAATGTAACTTCAGCCGCACTAACCATTAATCGCTGATGCACCAAGCGGGCAAATATACTTTGAATACCTGCGCTGGCGTTTGGCGTACCACGGTTGCGTTGTAATTCGGCTGGCAATAGTGGGTTAAGCTTTACAGGCGGCGGCCAATGTTGGTCGTTCATATTCATCGCCCAAACTGCATCCAATTGCACCGCTGGCGTTTCTAACAAGCCTAATATTTGAATATGCACATCGCCGGTAGATTCAGCTTGAAACATCGTTACACTACAAAGTTCAGCGATTTTTTGTACCGCCTCGCTTGCGTTTATTTTTCCAAGTATTAGGTCTAGAGTAGCAAGCTCCTGCAGGCGTTCATCAAAAGATTTCTGCGCTTGGAATTCATGACTAGAGAGATCTCTACTTTTTGCCCATTGAATTGAATCAAGTAGATTTTTTAGCGCAACCACCCACAAAGAAGGGGCTTGCCGCAAATGTGATTGCTGCTGAAACTGGCTGATAAGCGTTAAATGTTCTAATAGCAGTGGCAATTGTGCGCCTTCTGTTTGCAATTTACTCGCCTGATTAATCAAAGCTTCTATGCCATAACTCGCATTCATTTTTTTTCGTAAATAAGCATCTAACAAAGCCCGCGCATCAATCTCTAAGGCGGAGCTCCAATACACGTCTTGCAAGACTGGCGTCACTTCTTCAAAAATCATTTTGGCTTTGCTGGACGCTAGTCTTAAAAGCTGTAGTGCGCTATGCACAATAGGATATTCAGTGAGTGCTAAACCTAAGGAAAAATCATAACAACGCGGCTTTTCACATTGGTTGGGCTGCAAGGTTTCCGGGTGAAAAGTATCATCCAGCAGATCCGCTAGCTCACGACGTATATTGCCTAATGCCGGACTGATAATGGCCAATTGTGCGTTGGGATTTTCTAACAACTTTCGTTTAGCCCAAGCCACCGCTGCGCGACATTCGGCACGACTATCATTTAACGAATAATATCGGATATTCGATTTTTGGCTAGTATTAAGCGCAGCCATTTCAATCGCCACACCGCAAGTTTTCAGCAACTCAAATAGATGCTTTTCTAATGGCGTAACTCGGTCAAAGCCGGCCAACAATATCTGCTTAGGCAAGGCTATGGCTAGGCTTATAGCATCTTTATACTTTTCAATTAAGTTAATTTGCAAGGCCATTAGACTCGCAGGTTCTAAGGCCTGTTGTTTAGCACAAAGAGCTTCAAACGTGTGCCGCCAGCGCAAAAACTGGCGGGTTTCTTGAGTCATAAAATGCTGATTAATATCAACTTCGCTGAGCTGCCAATTCAGCATTAAATTATTTGCTTCTATCGCAGATTTCGCTAGCGCACGAATATCAAATAATGCCGCCGCTTCGTGTTTTGCTAGACAACTTTCAATGGCCTGCTCCCACAAATATGATTCTGCTACCTGACTTAAAGTTAGCGCAGGTAATGTCTCACTCGCTAATATTCCCAGCAAGCTAGCATGGCCGATTATAGTATCAAGCCACACGGCTAAAGTACTCACTTCTAAGGTCTGCCATTGAACAATCCCATCGGCCATTTGCTGTTGCTGATATTGCAAATGAATACCACGCATAAGGCGTGTAGTTGAACAAATAGTTAGGATTTGATTGGAGTTTGGCATGTCATGATTGTAGCGTTTACAAGAAATTTAGTAGCTATTTTTTTAATTTGTTTAACTTAAAATATGTGTCGTATGACATTTTTTAGTGAAAGGTCTCTAAT
>JBEDKX010000012.1:0-9205 GCA_041171965.1 Pseudomonadota bacterium
GGTATTTATATGTGAAAATAGCACTAATATTTAGCGCTTAGTCATAGATCATGACGGTATATGTTATTTGCTCTTTTAGATTAAACTTTTTTGGCCTAGTTTTGCATAATGAAACCTATAGGAAACGTCACTATAGCCTATCAATTATCCATATTTTTATTGCTGATTTAACCGTTCGATAAGCTTAGTCATGATGGTGGTTGCGGCTTGCTGGCGAATTTCATCTCGGTTACCGCTAAATTTAGCCGTAATCGCTTGTGCTGGATTGCCAACTTCTGCCCAAGCAAAACATACAGTGCCGACTGGCTTGTCTGTCGTTCCGCCATCAGGGCCAGCAATGCCGGTAATACTGCCAGAAATTTGTGCCTGACTATTTTTTAGGGCACCAAGTGCCATTTCTAAGGCGGTTTCTTCGCTCACAGCACCAAATTTCACCAAAGTTTGCTCGGCTACACTTAGCATCTCAATTTTGGCTAGATTGCTGTATGTGATAAAGCCGCGATCAAACCAAGCTGAACTTCCAGCTACGCTGGTAACGGCCTGCGCTACTAAGCCGCCAGTGCAAGATTCCGCCAAGGCTAGCATGTAAGCTTTAGCCTTTAAGGCGGCGCCCAGTTTAGTCGCTAGCGCTTCTAGTGCTAGATTGCTTGTAGTTGAGTTTGTATCGTTAGCCATATAAGTACTTTCAAAGCAATAATTGCATAAATCGCTGCAAGTAAATCATCAAACATTACGCCGAAACCATTTTTGAGTTTAGCGTCACATTGGCGAATCGGGAACGGTTTCCAAATGTCGAATAAGCGAAATAACAAAAAGGCAGCTAGCCACCATTGCCATTGGTTAGGCGTAAAAACTAGTACTAACATCATGGCGACAATTTCATCCCACACTATGCCGCCATGATCTGAAACGCCCAAAGCTTTGCCTGTAACCTCGCAAAAATAAATACCGACTAAAAATAAAGCGCTGATAATAATCAGTTGCGTAGGCATGGTGTAAATAGAAATTAGCCAAAATAGTGGCAAACCAACCATAGTGCCAAATGTGCCAGGGGCTTTTTGGGCGAGACCGCTACCAAACCCAAGGCCAAATAGATGCGCCGGATGCTGCAATAAAAATCGCAAATTAGGTGTTTTAGTTTTGGTTACCATGGTTTTCTTGGGTGGCTTAGTTGAAGTGGTCAAAACCAGTTTCCTTAATATCCAAAATTTCATCATTTAAACCATGCACAACAACACCAGTCTCATTAGTAATCTGGCCTATGCAGCTTAATGATAAGGCCAACTTCTGGCTGAGCGCTAGAATTTCTGCACGTTTTTCAGCTGGCGCAGTAAAACATAGTTCGTAATCGTCACCACCTGCCAATAATAGCTTAATGATTTCTTGATTATGCAAAGTCGAAAAGTCGCAATATTCAGAATGTGGAATCTGGCTTAGCTGAAGCGTCGCGCCTACGTTTGAAGCTTGTAAAATATGCCCTAGGTCGGCTAATAATCCATCTGAAATATCTATTGCGCTATTGGCAATGCCAAGCAGGGCAAGGCCTAAAGTGACTCTTGCTTGCGGGCGGTGTAAGGCTGGCGCGCAGGCGGAAAAAGCCTGGGCTGTAAGGGTTAGTTTTTTTTGCATATGTGCTAAAGCTAGAGCGGCATTACCCAATAAACCACTGACCCAAATATCATCAGAAGCTTTTGCGCCACTGCGTTTAATTGCTTTTCCACTTGGCACTTCGCCCATTATTTGTACGCAAATATTTAACGGCCCACGTGTGGTGTCGCCGCCGATTAAATCGACATCAAACTCAGCCGCGCAAGCAAAAAACCCACGTGAAAATTCACTAAGCCATTGTGTGTCGTTGTTTGGTAATGCAATCGCCAGTGTTGCCCACTTTGGCTTTGCGCCCATGGCCGCCATATCCGATACATTAACCGCCAGCGATTTCCAGCCTATGTGATAAGGATCCGCATCTGCAAAAAAGTGTGTGCCTGCAACTAGCATATCGGCAGATATCGCCAACTCCATGCCTGCACTGATGCTGATTAAAGCCGCATCATCGCCTACGCCAAGATTAGTATGGCGGGTAGGGCGGGTGAAATGCTGTTTGATTAAGTTGAATTCTGACATGCCGGTTTTTGTTTAATATTTAGACTGTAGTTTTAATGGCAGTTTTTGGTCTGAAGGCTAGTATGATCGTTTTATTGGTTTCAAGGTATGGCATCGCCCGTTCTGCTGTGGCTAATAAGTCTAAGCAATAAGGGACTGCGGCAAATATACCGTGAACTTTCACTACGCCAGCTTCATCTTTTAAGCCTTCTAGCGTCTGCGCAATGGCTTTTGGTTGGCCTGGTAAATTGATGATTAAACATTGCTTGCGTATTACTGCGACTTGCCTAGATAAAATTGCTGTTGGCACAAAGTTTAAACTAATTTGGCGCATTTGCTCACCAAAGCCGGGCATTTCCTTATCAGCAACCGCTAACGTGGCTTCCGGCGTAACGTCGCGCAAAGCTGGGCCGGTACCGCCGGTGGTTAAAATTAAATCACAGCCTTCTTGGTCGACTAGATCTATCAGGGTAGATTCAATGTCAGATTGTTCATCGGCAATTAATCGCGCGACATATTGCACCGGACTTGTAAGCGCATTATCGAGCCATTTTTTTAGGGTTGGAATGCCTAAATCTTCATAAATGCCGCTACTTGCGCGATCGCTAATTGAAACTAAACCAATTTTAGTGAATTCTTTTGTCATTCGTTTGTCGTAGTTAAACAGTAAGCCTTAATAATACCATTACCGACATTAAAGGAATTTTTCATGGTGCCTAATACACATTATTCTAAAAACAAAAATGCAAGTGACGCAAAAATGCTGACCACTAAAAAAATCACCACAGCATTAATGCTCTTGGGCTTGCTTAGCTTAGGTACAGCGCTTATTGCGACGCAATTACATGCCGCTGAAGCGAATGTTGCTGGTGTTAACTTGTATGCTAAAAACTATAAGGAACAAAATGGTTATCATCTGAAATCACAAGAGGCTAACCCTGAAACTAAGATTTTTGTAAGTAATCATAAAGACGATGACAATATCAGTATGCTGGAAAAAGGTTACGATATGATGGGCTCATCAGGCTTTGACGGGACAACGGCGCCTGCAGATTGGGCCTTGCAACACGGCAAAAATATCAAAGCCGATACTGTGCTTATTTATAGTAAATATGGTTCAACCAAAACGCCGCACGGCAAGCTGGAGTTGATCAAGGAAGCGGCTAAAAGTGGTGGTGAAATTGATGCTAAAGATTTAGTTGAGGAGCCTATTCAGTATCAATATTACGCGAGCTTTTGGGCTAAATTGCCTATGCCTTTACTCGGTGTGCATGTGATTAAATTGGTTAAAGCGGAAAGTAACGAAGATGCACAAGCCACAGGCGACCGCGGTTTAAAGATCATTGCCGTAATATATGAGTCTCCAGCCGCTAAGGCTGGTGTGGTAAAAGGCGATAACTTACTTAAAGTAGGTGACGTTGCTTTAGCTAAAGCGGATGACTTATTTGCCGCAGTTAAACGCTATGCTGGACAAACGGTGGAGGTAGAGTTTTTGCACAACGGTACGCTGACTAAAACAACTGTGGCATTGAATCAGCGCTAATACTATAGCGTTGCAGTTAAAACCTTCGAAAATTTTATTGACCCTAAAATATAGCAATATGGTAGCTAAGAGTAGCTTCTCATGAAAAAAATGGCAGACTTAAATCCTCATTCCCGCACATGTTGGAATCCGCTTCAATTATTCACTTAATTGGATTCCCTTGTGCGAGGGTAAAATTTATGATTTTTTACGGGAGAGTTACTTCTTGCAAAAGTCCAATACCTTAGAAGCCTGCCTGATGCAGGCTTTTTTAAAATAAATGTTTGTTGAGTAATAAGTGCGTTGCAATACTGGCTATATAGCCCAACGCGATCACTGGCGTCCATTTAAGATGACCAAAGAATGTATAAGTACCACGTGCTTGACCCATCAACGCAACTCCAGCAGCAGAACCTATCGATAGTAATGAGCCGCCAACGCCTGCAGTTAATGTGACTAACATCCACTGTCCAATTGACATATCTGGCATCATGGTGAGCACGGCAAACATCACCGGAATATTGTCAACGATAGCAGATATCAAACCGATGATAATGTTTGCGTTGCTGGCCCCTAAGCCTCCATATAGCGCTTGAGAGATTAATGTAAGATAGCCAAGAAATCCTAAACCGCCCACACACATCACAACGCCATAAAAAAAGAACAGCGTATCCCATTCCGCTTGGGCTACTTTGCGATAAATGTCATAAGGCACGAAGTTGCCACTTTCATCTGCACTTTCAACATTAATATGCGTGTTCTCGCCTTTAAGTTTTAAGTAGTAGCTCAGGAACATCAATAAGCTCAGGCCTGTGAGCATGCCCATGACGGGAGGGAGATTTAAAATACTATGGAATAACACTGCCATCATAATTGTAAGTAAGAATAAAGCGACAATCTGCAATGCACCGCGCCGCAGAGGGATTTGTTCGCTACGTCCTTTGGGTTTTTCGTTTGGAACAGCAAAGTGCATAAAAGCAGCAGGCACAAGCCAGTTAATTAAAGCTGGTATAAATAAGCTAAAGAATACCCAGAAATCTACCATGCCATTAGTCGCATGAATATTTTTCTGCCAAACCATGAGGGTTGTAATGTCACCAAATGGGCTGTAAGCGCCACCAGCATTTGCCGCGACTACTAAGTTGATACAAGAAAGCAGCACAAACTTCTTATTGCTGCCACCTACCGCCATTATCACGGCTGACATCAATAAGGCTGTTGTCAGATTGTCAGCAACCGGAGAAATGAAAAATGCTAATGTTCCTGTCACCCAAAACAGCGCACGGTAACCCAATCCTTTACGAATCAGCCAAGTCCGAAGCGCTTCAAAAACATTGCGTTCATTCATTGCGTTTATGTAAGTCATGGCAACAATTAAAAACAACATAAGCTCAGCGTATTCAAGTAAATTGTTGCGCAGCGCCTCTGCGGTGATATCAGGCAACCCTTGTGTTTGGTAATACCAAGCAATCATCGCCCAAATTATGCCCGCAGCCAACATCACTGGTTTAGATTTTTGCAGGTGCGTGAATTCTTCAGTCATCACCGCCAGATAAGCGAGAAAAAAAATCAAGACAGAAATAATGCCAAGCCAGTGATGAGTTAGGTTTATGATGTTTGAATGCATTGCTAAATGATCAGCTGCACTGACTATTGTTGGGGTAAGCAAGCCTAAGCTGGCCATTAGTAATTTATTGATCATCGTGCGCAGTTTGAAGTTATTAAAAGAATTTAGCTAATGACATTATTTAAAGACTTGCTTTAAATAAAGCGGATTAAAATCTATTCTAATCGTTATTTTCTTCGTTTGTATTTAGATTTCCCGCATCTTCAGGCGATTCTTTTTGCGCAGTTTCGGTTACTTCACGTAGCAACTTGAAAATTTCACGGCTACTTTTAGGAGGCTTTTCAGCAGCGAGTTCTTTTTGTGCATTACGTACTAAAGTTCGTAATTGCTGAATATCTGTGAGTGGATATAGTGCAATAAACTCAGCCAACACATTGCTATCAGCAATCATACGGTCACGCCAACGCTCTAAACCATGAAAATAAGCATTTTCGGCGGTATGTTTGCCATCCCAGCGTGCAAGTTGCTCTAAAATAGGTGCGTTATCAATTTCACGCATCAATCGACCTAAATACTGGCGGTGGCGTCTAATAGCACCGTTGGCCGTAATTTTTTTAGTATCGAGTACCGCAGTTAACACCGTATCTGGCAATTCTAATTTGAGTAGCTTATCTTTTGGTAGCTCAGATAAGCGTACACCTAATGCCTGTTGCGCATCGGCCTCAGCTTTAAGTTGAGTCTTGCTAGTGGGTTCTTCAGCGTTTAATGTTGAGGCTAAATTAGCATCATGGCTGAAATCAATGCGAGTAGTTGTCTTTTTAGGTTTCATGCTGCGGTATGATAGCATTTTTTAGTAGATAATTTTAGGCTCGTTTGTTTTAAAACGCTCGGCCGTTGTCGGCATAACAATAGAAAGATGAAAATTAATGGCAGATTCAGGGTTTAGTTATTCTTTAGACGAAATTAAGCAAATGTCAGAAGACGTGCTTAAAGTGGCTAAGTTACAGGGCGCAAGCGCAGCGGAAGCTGAGCTGAGTTTAAGTATTGGGCAGAATGTATCGGTACGCATGGGCGAAACGGAAAACATTGAATATAACCGTGATAAAGGCATGTCGGTAACAGTCTATTTTGGCCAGCAAAAAGGTCATGCAAGTACGTCTGATTTAAGTCCACAAGCGCTAAAAGATACTGTTGCTGCGGCATGTAACATTGCTAAATATACCGCTAAAGATGAATTTTGCGGATTAGCTGATGCCAAATTAATGGCCGCAGATATTTTGGATTTAGATTTGCATCATCCTTGGAATATTTCTGTAGATGAAGCCATTGAAATAGCGAAAGAGTGTGAAGCCGCTGCTTTGCATGTGGATACACGCATTAGCAATTCTGAAGGTGCCAGTGTTTCAACGGGCACTGGTTACTTTGCTTACAGTAATAGTCACGGCTTTACTGGCGGTTATCCAAGTTCCAGACATGGTATTAGTTGCTCAGTGATTGCTGAGGCTGATGACAATATGCAGCGTGATTATTGGTATAGTACTGCGCGCTCAGCCACAGATTTGCAAGTAGCGGTCGATATCGGCAGAATTGCCGGTGAACGCACAGTGCGTCGGTTAAATTCAAGAAAAATTAAAACCTGCCAAGTGCCAGTTTTATTTGAGGCAACGCTGGCCAGCGGTCTTATTTCATCGTTAATCAGTGCGATTTCTGGTGGTAGTTTATACCGTAAATCATCGTTTTTACTCGATAGTTTAGGCAAGCAAATTGCCAGCCCGCTATTAAATATTGTTGAAGAGCCACATCTCAAAAAAGGCTTGGCAAGTAGCCCATTTGACAATGAAGGGGTGGCGACACATGCGCGTCAATTGGTTAAAGATGGTGTGTTGCAAGGTTATATGCTGGGTAGTTACTCTGCAAGAAAATTAGGCATGCAAACGACAGGTAACGCAGGCGGCAACCATAACTTAATCGTGCAATCTGGCGCGGATGATTTTGCTGGTTTGTTAAATAAAATGGGCACAGGCTTATTCGTTACCGAGTTGTTGGGCAGCGGCATTAATATGGTAACAGGTGACTATTCGCGAGGCGCTGCTGGTTTCTGGGTTGAAAATGGCGTGATTGTGCATGCTGTAGAAGAAATCACTATTGCCAGTAATATGGCTGATATGCTGAAAATGATTGTTGCGATTGGCAATGATGTGTTGGTGCAAGGTTCAAAACAAGTTGGTTCGATTCTAATTGAACGTATGACCGTGGCGTGTGAATAATGGGATTTATCCCATATATATTGCGCTAGGTCAAGGGTTGGTTAGTATGGAGACACCTTCGTTGAGTGACTTTAATTAGTTTCTTCTGATTTACAAGCAGAACCACTATCGTATAAACAAAAAAGCTCCATTTTCTGGAGCTTTTTTGTTGTAGTTTTAATGAGTAATAATTGCTTGATTCATCATTTATTTTGCTGGTGCAGGGATTGGGTCGTTAAAGTCATCTTTCATAAAGTCCTGAGACACATAACCATCTTGAACTAGACTTGCACGTCTTTGTAAGTAAGCATCACGCATAAATGCATATGGATCTAAAGAAGCTTCATCGACTAAGTCTGAGGCAACTAACAAATCTGTGCGCTTATCAATTAATTGCGCGATACGTATTTGGTTGTGTAACCTAACTTCACCAATATTATGCACGTAATTCACTGGGTCAGTAGTGCTTGTATCGAACACTAGGCCAGTAACATCACGCAGGCTTGATGGGCCAAGAAGAGGCAATACAAGATAAGCGCCATTGCCTACGCCCCAAAAACCAAGCGTTTGCCCAAAGTCTTCTTTGTGAATGGCTACTTTATCCATAGAGGCAACGTCAAAAATACCTGCAATACCAAATGTACTGTTAATGACAAAGCGGCCTGCATCTGTGAATGCACTAGCAAATTTTAACTGTAACAAATCATTTAAAATCGTGGTGATTGAAGCTAAATTACTAAAAAAGTTATTAATGCCTTTACGTATAGGCGTTGGTGTTACTGCTTTATATGCAGTTGCTACCGGCTTGATGACTGCTTTATCAGCAACGTCATTAAATTTATAGATGCCGCGATTTATTCCCTCAAGAGGGTCTTTATTTGCATTAGTAGCACAGCCTGAAAGCAATGATAAGGTGATTAAGCCTATGATTGCTATAATTAATTTTGTCCGCATTTGAAACCTTAAAGTTGTGGTTTTTTCTAAAAACAAGCTTCTTAGCTATTAATAATATTTAATTAGCCGCTTGCGTTTATATCATAAAAATACCAATTATCACTTTAACTTAAGCGAGCCCTATTTGTCTACTATTTTGCCTTGTGTTGCAGATTTATGTGATAACTCTAGGTTATGGATGAAACCCTAAATGATCTGATGTTAAAGGTTTTGAGCGGTTATAATTGAGCTCAAAAGCTTATTCGTAAAATTGCTATTAATGCTAAAAATAGTTCTTACAATTTGGATTTTAATATGGCGCCATTGCTTACAATTACCGAGTTTTTAGCAGGTCAGCTTCACTGTGAGCATCAAGTTGCGCTGACACATATGCTGGCTGACGTTGTTGAAGCATGTAAAAAGATTGCAGTGTCTATTGAGACTGGCGCGCTTAATGGCAACATGGGTAGTCTAGACTCAGAGAATGTTCAGGGTGAAGTGCAAAAAACGTTGGACATGATTGCGCATGATATTTTTATAGCAACTAATCAGCATAGTGGTTACGTGACAGCGATGGCTTCTGAAGAAGTAGCTGAAATCATTGTTGTGTCCAAAAACCATAGACAACATGGCGATTATCTATTGGTTTTTGATCCGCTGGATGGCTCATCAAATGTCAATGTTAATATATCTGTTGGCAGCATATTTTCTATTTTAAAAAGTGGTAATAAGCAAGCTGTTTTAGCTGACTTTTTACAAACTGGAACTTCTCAGATTTGTGCGGGTTATGTGTTATACGGCACCTCTACTATGTTGGTATTTACCACTGGCAAA